>JAQGIN010000265.1 GCA_028291125.1 Caulobacter sp. | reverse complement strand
TGGTGCCGCTGGAATAGATGATGTTGAACGGCCCGTCGGGGTCGATGGCCACGGGCGCGGGGACCGCGCCGACCGGGGCCAGCCAGGCCGCGAAGGCCTCGCCGGCGGCCGAGCCGTCCAGGGCGATGGGTTTGGCGGCGATCGCCACGTCGCCCAGGGCCTCGGCCACGCCCTGGTCGATGAAGAACAGCTGAGCGCCGCAGTCGGCGACCATGCCGGCGATGGCCTCGGGTGTCGAGGACGGCGCCAGCGGCGCGACGGCGACCCCGGCCCGCAGGCCGGCGAGGAACACCACCGCATAGGCGATCGACGACAGGGCGCAGACCGCCACCGCCTGGCCCGGCGCGATCCCGTCGCGCTGCAGGGCCGTGGCCGCCCGGTCGACCAGGGCGTCGAAAGCGGCGTAGGTCACGGCCTCGCCGCTCTCCATGATCACCGCCGAGTGGTCGGGCGCCTGCGCGGCCCGCAGGCGCAGGATGTCGCCCATGGCCCCAAAGTCGGCGGCCATCATCGCGTCGAGGGACGGGGTCATGCGTCCTTGAAGCCCTTGCCCTCGGCGACCAGGCGCTCGAGCAGGGCCGAGGGCGCGAAATCGTCGCCCAGGCTAGCCTGGAACTCGCGCATCTTGGCCAGCACGACGTCCAGCCCGACCAGCTCGCCCCAGAACATCGGCCCGCCGCGATAGACCGGCCAGCCATAGCCGTTGACCCAGACGATATCGATGTCCGAGGCTCGGATCGCCTTGCCCTCCTCGAGGATCTTGGCCCCCTCGTTGACCATCGGGTACAGGCAGCGCTCGAGGATCTCCTGGTCGCTGATCGCCCGCCGCTGGATCTGGCGCTTCTCGGCGAAGTCGAGGATCAGCTTCTCGACCACCGGCGAGGGCTTGGCGTTGCGGTTCTCGTCGTAGTCATAGAAGCCGGCGCCGTTCTTCTGGCCGCGGCGGTCCATCTCGCACAGCACCTCGCGCACGGTCGACGAACTGGACTTGGCCGCGTCCCAGCCAATGTCGAGGCCGGCCAGGTCGCTCATCGCGAACGGCCCCATCGGCAGGCCGAAGTCGTACAGCACCCGGTCGACGTCCCAGGGCATGGCCCCCTCGAGGATCAGCTTCTGGGCCTCGCGCTGGCGCTGGGCCAGCATGCGGTTGCCGACGAAGCCGTGGCAATTGCCGACCAGCACGGCGACCTTGCCGATCTTCTTGGCCAGCGACATGGCGGTGGCGATCACCGCCTTGTCGGTCTTGGCCCCGCGGACGATCTCCAGCAGCCGCATGACATTGGCCGGCGAGAAGAAGTGCAGGCCGATGACGCTTTCGGGCCGGCTCGTGGCGGCGGCGATGACGTCGATGTCGAGGTAGGAGGTGTTGGAGGCCAGGATGGCGCCGGGCTTGGCGATCTTGTCCAGCTTGCCGAACACCTCCTGCTTGATCTCCATCAGCTCGAACACCGCCTCGATGATCAGGTCGCGGTCGGCCAGGTCGTCGAGGCTCAGCGACGGCGTCAGCAGCGCCATGCGCTTTTCGACGTCTTCTTGGGTCAGACGGCCCTTCTTGGCGGTGTTCTCATAGTTCTTGCGGATGGTGGCGACGCCGCGGTCGAGGTTCTCCGGCTTGGCCTCGACGATGGTCACCGGCACGCCGGCGTTGAGGAAGTTCATGGCGATGCCGCCGCCCATGGTGCCGGCCCCGATGACGCCGACCGTCTTGACCGGGATGATGGGGGTGTCGTCGGGCACGTCGGGGATCTTGGCGGCCTGGCGCTCGGCGAAGAACACATAGCGCTGGGCGGCCGACTGGCTGCCGGTCATCAGTTCCATGAACAGCTTGCGCTCTTGCTTCAGGCCCTCGTCGAACGGCAGGTTCACCGCCGCCTCGACCGCCTGGATGTTGTTCTCCGGGGCCATGAAGCCGCGGAACTTGCGGGCGTTGGCCGCTCGGAACGTGGCGAAGATCTCGGGCTTGCCGCGGGCCGCCTCGACCTTGGCGTTCTGGTCGCGGATGCGGGTCAGCGGCTTGCCTTCGGCCAGCACCACGCGGGCGAAGGCGATCGCCCCATCGCGCAGGGCCCCCTCCTCGACCAGGGAATCGAACAGACCCATGGCCAGCGCCGCCTTGGCCGGCACGTGCTGGCCGCTGGTGACCATCTCCAGCGCCTTCGCCACCCCAACCATGCGCGGCAGGCGCTGGGTGCCGCCCGCGCCCGGCAGAAGCCCGATATTGACCTCGGGCAGGCCGGCCTTGGCCGAAGGCACGGCGACGCGGTAGTGGGCGACCAGCGCCACCTCCAGCCCGCCGCCCAACACGGTGCCGTGGATCGCCGCCACCACCGGCTTGGGCGAGTTCTCGATGATGTCCTGCACCGCCTGCAGGCTGGGGCCGGTCATGGCCTTGCCGAACTCGCTGATGTCGGCCCCGGCGATGAAGGTCTTGCCCTCGCAGATCAGCACGATCGCCTTGACCGTGGGATCCTGGATCGCCGCCTCGAACGCCCCGGCCAGACCCTCGCGCACCTGGGCCGACAAGGCGTTGACCGGCGGCGAATTGAGCGTGACGACGCCGATGTCGCCCTCGACGTCGAGTTTGGTGACGGCGTTGATCGCGGCCATGGCTTCCACCCTGTTTTCGTTTGAACGGTTGTTTAAACGCAAACCTGCACAGGGTCGGCGAAGAGTCCAGAGGCGGGCGGTTTCGCCGGCGATTTCACCGCCCGCCGTTGACGCGCAAAACATCGTACTGCATCTTCGAAAACGTAGAGTTTTCAGCAAGATGGATTGCGGCGCGCAAGGCGTCTTGAGCCTTCCGGTCCCTCACGAGGCGCGGCCACACAGGGAAACCATCGAACTGAGAAAGTGTTCGCGCGAGATTCGCGTTCGGATGGCCGCGACTTGCGAGCGTGCCATATTTTCGAAGCCGTGGATTTCCCGGGAACTCGGCGGATCACCGACCCGCCGGTTGAGTGAAGCGCGAACTGCGGCGCGGAGGACCTCTCCGCGCCGCTTTTTTACGCCGCGGAGTCGGTGAAGGCCGAATAGACCAGGGTGCGCAGCTCGCGGCGGATCGGATAGGCCGTCGACGGCATCAGCTGGGTCATGAACACCACCGCCAGGTCCTCGACCGGATCGACCCAGAACGCCGTCGAGGCCGCCCCGCCCCAGAAATATTCGCCCAGCGAGCCGGCGGTGCGGGTCCTGGCCTGGTCGACGGTCATGGCGAAGCCGAGGCCGAAGCCCAAGCCCTCGAACACCGCCTCGCTGAACAGCGAGATCGACAGCTCGGTCAGCTGCTTGCCGCCCGGCAGGTGGTTGAGGGTCATCAGGGCCAGGGTCTTAGGGCTGACCAGGCGGGCGCCGTCCAGTTCACCGCCGTTCAGCAGCATGCGGCAGAACCGCATATAGTCGTCGGCGGTCGAGACCAGGCCGCCGCCGCCCGACTTCAGGCTCGGTTCGGTCAGGTAGGGGCTGGTCTCGCGCTCGTCCTGCAGCACCACCTTGCCGGTCGGGGTCAGGGCGTAGCAGTTGGTGAACCGTCCGCGCTGGCTGGCCGGCACCGAGAAGCCGGTGTCGACCATCTTCAGCGGTTCAAAGATCCGGGCCTTGAGGAAGGCGTCGAACGGCTGGCCGGAAATCAGCTCGACCAGATAGCCGACCACGTCGGTGGCCACCGAATAGTTCCAGGCCTGGCCGGGGCTGAACTCCAGCGGCAGGGTGGCCAGCTGATCGATCATGCCCTGCAGCCCGCCCTCGGTGGCCGGGTCGCCGATCTGCCGCTTGCGATAGCCGGCGTCGACATTGGTCCGCTGTTGGAAGCCGTAGGTCAGGCCCGCCGTATGGCGCAGCAGGTCGATCATCCGCATCGGCTCGTCCGGCCGCGTGGTCTGGAACGCCCCGGGGACTCCGGCCTTGAACACCCCCAGCTCGCGCCAGGCCGGGATCAGGCGGTGCACCGGATCGTCCAGCGCCACCTTGCCCTCCTCGACCAGCATCATGAAGGCCAGGCTAGTGATCGGCTTGGTCATCGAATAGATGCGGAACAGGCTGTCGGCCCTCAGGGCCTCGCCCCGCTCGCGATCGGCGAAACCCTGCACCGACTCATAGGCCAGTTGGCCGCGTCGCCAGACCTGGACCTGGGCGCAGGGCAGCTTGCCCGTATCGATGTACTTGGCCTGCAGGAACGGGGCGATGCGCCCCAGACGGTCCGACGACAGCCCCACGGCTTCCGGCTTGCTCAAGATCGACTCCTCCCTCGCCCGCCGCCTTGTGGCGCGGCGTGTTGGCGCACCTCGAAAAACCGGTACGGGCGAAACCCAAACTTTACCGGCCTGTGCGCATATCAATTGAAAACGAGGTCGAGGCCATGAGCAAGCGTTCGGAGGGCGAGCCTCCCTCCCGCATCGACATCGAGGCCGCCGGCTGGTTCTTCGAGAACAGCCTCGACATGTTCGTGGTGCTGCAGACCGGCGTCATCGTCCGCGTCAATCCGGCCTGGACCGCCCTCACCGGTTGGCCGGCCGACGAGTCGGTGGGGCGGCCGATTCGCGACTTCTTCCACCTGCACGACACCGAGGCCTTCGACCGCATCGCCGCCGATCTGCGGTCCGGAGGCCAGGCCCGCTCCGAGCATCGCCTAGCCAAGCGCGGCGGCGGCTGGCTGTGGGTGCGGTCGCAATCCAAGCGCGCCGAGGACGCCGCCCTGCTGGTGGTGTTCCAGGACGTCACCGAGGATCGGGCCCGCGAACGCGCCCGCCAGCAGGCCGAGCGGGCCAACGAGCTGCTGCGCACCGCCGCCGGCATCTATGTCTGGCGTTTCGACCCGCGCCAGGGCGTCTATATCTTCGAGCAGGACATCGCCACCCCGGCCTTGCCCCAGGGCGGCGGGCGGATCCTGACCATCGCCGAAATGACCGCCTCGATCCACGAGGACGACCGCGACCAGGTCTGGCGGTCGTTTTCCCGAACGCTCGAGCACGGCGACCACCAAGTGCTCGAATACCGCTATTTCGACCCGGAGCATCAGCGCTGGGCGCGGCTGCGGGTGGCCTGGCGCGGCGTGCGCGCCCACGCCTCGGGCCGGTGGGAGGTGATCGGCATCAGCCAGGACATCACCGAACTGGCCGACGCTCGCGACTCCGCCCTGGCCGCCGCCGAGGCCAAGGCCCAGTTCCTGGCCAATATGAGCCACGAGATCCGCACCCCGATGAACGGCGTGCTCGGGGTCATGCACCTGCTCAAGCGCGAGCCGCTGTCCGACGACGGCCGCGGCCTGCTGACCGAGGCCCTGGGCTGCGGCGCCATGCTGGCCGAACTGCTCAATGACATCATCGACTTCTCCAAGATCGAAGCTGGCAAGCTGGAGCTGCATCTGGAGCCGCTGGATCCCGCCGCCCTGCTGGCCGGGGTCGCCAGCCTGCTGCGGCCCGAGGCCGAGGATCGCGGCCTGCGCCTGCGGGTGGTCGCCGAGCCGGGCGACGGCTGGGTGCTGGCCGACCCGGTGCGGCTGCGCCAGGCGCTGTTCAACCTGATCGGCAACGCCACCAAGTTCACCCTGACCGGCGGCGTCGAGGCGCGGCTGTCGCGACGCGGCCAAGGCGAGGCGCAACACCTGCGGTTCGAGATCGAGGACACCGGCGTCGGCATCAGCGCCGAGGCCGGAGCCGGGCTGTTCGAGCGCTTCCACCAGGCCGACGGCTCCAACACCCGCCGGTTCGGTGGTTCGGGCCTGGGCCTGACCATCACCCGCCGGCTGGCCGAGCTGATGGGCGGTGAGATCGGCTATGACAGCCGGCCGGGCCACGGCTCGACCTTCTGGCTCGACCTGCCGGTCCAGGCGGCCGCGCCGCCGGTCGTCGAGGCCGGCGGCCAGGCCGACCAGGTCCGCGCCTTCGCCGGCCTCGACGTGCTGGTGGTCGAGGACAATCCCGTCAACAGCCTGATCGTCACCCGCATGCTGCAGGCCCTGGGCGCACGGGTCGAGACGGCGGTCGACGGCGCCGCCGGCGTGGAGGCCGCCGCCCGCGGCTTCGACCTGATCTTCATGGACATCCAGATGCCGGGCATGGACGGCGTCGAGGCGGCCCGGCGCATCCGCGGCCTGAACGGCGCGGCCGGCGCGGTCCCGATCGTGGCCATGACCGCCAACGCCCTCGACCACCAGCGGCGGGCCTATCTGGCGGCCGGCATGGTCGGAGCGGTGGCCAAGCCGCTGGCCCCCGCCGCCCTGATCACGGCCATGACCGCCGCCTTGGCGACGACGGCGAGGTCCGGTCGCCGGGTCTCCTGACGCGCCTTGGCGCGAATCGTCCGCGTCGCGGCGGAATAATCGCGCATCCAACCTTTGCTGGAGCCTCGCGGCTACCTAAATTGGACCCCGCAGTCCAACCGCCGGCCCAATCGCCGGTGGGGGCCGGAGCGTCGGGAATCGAGTCGAGATGGATGACGGTCGGATCACCGGCGTGGCCACCGCCCGCTACGCGCGGAAGAAGGAGGCGATCCTCGCCGCCGCCACGGTCATCCTCAACCGCCAGGGCGTGAAGGGCATGACCCTGGCGGACGTCGCCGCCCAGGTCGGCCTGATCACCACCAGCGTCACCTACTACTACCGCAAGAAGGACGACCTGGCCGCCGCCTGCTTCATGCGCGGGCTCGAGCGGTTCGACGCCCTGGTCACCGAGGCCGCCAAGGCCCCCGACGCCCCGGCCCGTCTGCTGGCGTTCCTCGACCTCTATCTCGACCTCGGCCGGCGGGTGCGGTTGGGCGAAGAGACGCCGCTGACCAGTTTCACCGAGATGCGGGCCCTGAAGGAGCCGCTGCGCACCGCCGTCACCGGGGCGTTCAGCGACCTGTTCCGGCGGGTGCGCGGCTTCTTCGAGGGCGACGCCTTCGAGCATCTCGACAAGCGCGAACGCAACGCCCGCACCCACCTGTTGCTGGAGCAGGTGTTCTGGTCGGGCACCTGGCTGCGCCGCTACGACGTCGACGACTACGGCCGGGTGCGCGACAAGATGTACGACATCCTGGTCCACGGCCTGGCCCCGGCCGGCGCGACCTGGTCGCCCGCCGCCCTGCCCGACCCCACCCCGCGATCGGCCGAGGGCCAGGACTGGCGCGAGACCTTCCTGGTCGCCGCCACCCGGCTGATCAACCAACGCGGCTATCGCGGCGCCTCGGTGGAGGACATCTCGGCCGAACTCAACGTCACCAAGGGTTCGTTCTACCACCACCACGAGGACAAGGACGCCCTGGTGGTCGAGTGCTTCGAACGCACCTTCGCCGTCACCCGCAAGGCCCAGGCCGACGCCCGCCGCCAGTCGCCCGACGCCTGGGACCAGCTGTCGGCCGCCGCCGCCGCCCTGGTCGAGTACCAGCTGTCCGAACACGGCCCCCTGCTGCGCGCCTCGTCGATGGGGGCCCTGCCGCTGGAGATCCGCCACGAGATGGCGATGGGCTACAACCGCGGCTCCGAACGGTTCGCGGCGATGATCTCGGACGGCATCGCCGACGGCGCGATCCGGGCCGTTGACCCGATGATCGCCGCCCACATGATCAATTCCATGCTCAACGCCGCGACCTCGCTGGGCTCGTGGGTGCACGGCGTCGAACGGGCCGAGGCCGCCCGGCTGTTCTCCCGGCCGCTGCTGACGGGGCTGTTCACGCGGTAGGACGCCAGCTCACTCGCCCCCTCCGGGCCTGACGGCCCTCCTCCGCCAGAGGGGAAGAGCCAATCAAGCGAAGCTCCGCCCCCCTATGGGGGCGGACGACCGCGCAGCGGTCCGGTGGGGGCGAGTAACGCCCTAGAACTTCTTCCTCAGCCCCAGCTTGTAGGTGCGGCCCAGCGGGTCGCCGGTGAACGGGTCGTAGCCCAGGTCGAGGCGGGCGTAGGACGGGTCCTGGTCGAACAGGTTGGTGATCGCCGCGGTCACGGTGACGTCCCATGGCAGGAACACCCGATAGGCCAGGTCGGTGAGGATCTGGGTGTCGATGGTCTTGCCGGCCGCCACCGTCACCCCCGCGCCGGTGGGATCCTTGTAGGCGTTGGTCGCGAACGGGGCCGTGCGCTGGTCGGTGTAGCTGTCGATATAATGCACCGTCAGCCGCACATTGTGCGGGCCGCCGCTCCACTCGGCGAAGACGTCGCCCTTCCATTGCGGGATCGGCACCACCGTCGTCTGGTAGTTCAGCTTGCCGACGGCGTCGAAGGGCTGCTCGACGACGATGCCCTCCACCGTCGTCGCCCCGACCTTGTATTCCTGGATGTAGGTGGCGTTGGCGCCGAGCGCGAGCTCGCCGCCCAGCACGTCCGAGAACCGGTAGTCGGCCGAGAAGTCGAAGCCGGAATTCTCCACCGGCGCGCCGTTGATATAGAAGGTCTTCAGGCGGGCGATGCTGGTGGTCGGGGTGGCGCAAGAGCCGTTGAAGGTGAAGCGGGCCACCAGGGCCGCATAGGCCGGATTGGCGCAGTTGTTGCCCGCGCCGCTCGCCCCGCCCGGATAGAGGGCGTTGGTGATGCCGGCCACCGGCTCGGCGACGATCGGGTTTTTGAAATCGAACTTGAAGTAGTCGATGCTGGCCTTGAAGTTCCCGGCGTTGAGCAGCACCCCGAGATTGTAGGTCTTGGCCTTTTCCGGATCGAGGTTCGGATTGCCGAAGATGTCGACGGCGCGGAACACGCCGAGGATGCCCTGCAGCGAGGTGATCGAGCTGGTGACCAGCAACGGATCGGGCGGGCCGCGGAAGGTCGAGCCGGCCGAGCCGCGCAGCGCCAGCCATTTCAGGGCCTGCCAGCGCAGCGAGACCTTGGGGTTGAAGGTCGAGCCGGTGGCGCCGCCATAGTCCTCGTAGCGGGCGGCCAGCTGGGCCTGGAAGGTCTCGGTGATCGGCACGCTGAGTTCGCCGAAGGCGGCCGTCACGTCGCTCTGCCGGTCGGCCTCGTTGCCGACCCCAAGGAACATGAACGGGCCGTTGCGGACCGAGCCGGTGCAGGTGGTCACGCCGAAGTCGGGGGTGTTGACGCAGGGATTGATCGCCGCGTTGCTGATGTCGTTGTAGTCGGCCTTGAAGTAGGTGCGGCGATACTGCACGCCGGCCGCCCAGGCGATGTCGCCGCCCGGCAGGGTGATGCTGGTCTTGCCGTTCAGCACCGCCTCGCCGACGAACAGCCGCGACGACTGCTTGGTCGACAACTTCTGGAAGAACCACTTCGACAGGGCGACATTGTTGGCCAGGGCGGCGTTGTAGGCGGGATTGGTCTGGCCGGTGACCGGGTTGCCCGGGATCGCGCTGGCGAACGGGTTGTAATACATGCAGCCGCCGACCCCGGCCGTGCCCTGGATGCCGGGCGTGGTCGGGCTGCTGTCGCAGGTGGGTCCGCCCAGGCCCTGCAAGGCCAAGGCGAAGCGGTTGACCAGGGTGTCGTAACCCGTGCGGATGCCGACCTCCTGCGAATAGGTCAGGGCCACGTCCCAGCCGATGCCGTTGTCGAATTCGCCCGACAGGTCGCCCGAGACCCGGAAGGCGTCATAGGCCCGGGCCCCGATCGACGGGCCGTAACCGAACTGCGGATTGCCGCCCAGGGCG
This sequence comes from Caulobacter sp., assembly GCA_028291125.1. GTDB lineage: Bacteria > Pseudomonadota > Alphaproteobacteria > Caulobacterales > Caulobacteraceae > Caulobacter. Next base: position 8,648 of record JAQGIN010000265.1, on the reverse strand, counting down.
TAGGGCCGGTTGGCGACCAGCAGCGCCCCGAAGCCGAGGATCGAGCCCGGCGCCGTGGTCTGGGCCCCGGTGGCCAGGTTGGTCATGTTCACCGTCGGATTGGCGGCGATGAAGGCCTGCAAGCCGGGATTGCTCGCCGGGATCACGTAGCGGCCGGCGATGGCCGAGGCCTCGGCGGTCGGCACCGCCAGCGCGGCGTAGGATGGCGAGGTGTTCCAGTCCGGCACGTCGGTATGGGCGTACAGCGCCTCCATGTGGAACTTGGTCTTGTCCGACAGGTCGGCGTTGACCTCGCCGTACAGCTGGATGGAGTCCTGCTTCTCGACTAGGTTGTCATAGGGCGTGTAGTGCCAGTAGCAGACCGGCGTCAGGCCGCTGAAGCCGGGGAAGCCGCCCAGCGGCGCGCAGCCCGGGTCGCGGATGCCGTTGGTGGTGCTGGCCAGGGGGATGACGGTCGAGGGATTGCCGGCGGCCGACCAGCCGGCCTCCGGATTGGACAGGTACGGCCGGTTGGCCCAGTCGCGATCGGCGACCTTCAGTTTCGAGCGGTGCTGCCAGCCGGCGCTGACCAGCAGATTGCCGTTGTCCCACAGCTTGCCCAAGGTGGCGTTGAGGCTGTAGTCGCCGCCGTCCGAACCGTCGATGAAGCGATAGTCGCCGCCGACCTCCAGGCCGTTGAAGTTCTTCTTGGTGATGAAGTTGACCACCCCGGCGATGGCGTCGGAGCCGTAGATGGCGGCGGCGCCGTCCTTCAGCACCTCAAGCCGGCCGATGGCGGCGGCGGGAATGACGTTGGTGTCGACGATGCCGGCCCCGGCTGCGCCGAACGGGTTGATCGCCAGACGTCGGCCGTTGAGCAGCACCAGGGTGCGCTGCGAGCCGAGGCCGCGCAGATTGACCGAGCCCGAGCCTTCCGAACCCTGGGCACGGCTGTCGAACTGGTTGGTGTCGCCCAGCACGCCGTTGGACACCGACAGCGCCTTGAGCAGTTCGACGGTGGACGGCGACCCGCGTTTTTGCAGTTCCTCGGCGCCCAGCACCTCGACCGGCAGGGCGGCGTCTTCCGGGGTGCCGCGGATGAACGAGCCGGTGACCACCACCTCCTCGACCTGGACCGGCTGGTCATTGCCCGAGGCCGGACGCCCCTGGGCCAGCACAGGCCCCGCCGTCATGGCGAGGACCAACGCCAGCGACGAGCCTCCGCACAGAAACTTTGCTCTTTGCATCACTCTCCCTCCCTCTCTTTTGTTTTTCCAACGCGTTCTTTTTGGGCGTTTGGATCGATCTCAGTCGGTGGCGGTCCCCGCTCGCGATCGCGCCCGCGCCGATGGCCCGCCGCGAGGCGGCGGCCCGGTCGAACGGGAGATTTCGAAAGCTGAAGATGCGTCTTCGCGGGCCGACAACGGCGGGATCCCCCTAGGCCGAACAGGTCGAAACGCTTCTCTTCACAGACCACCTCGACGGCGGCCAGGCGCCGACTTCTGGGAGTCGAACATCTGTTTCGATGATGCGGTATGTTTTGATGGTCCGTCAACCGTGCGCGTCGCCTCCCTCCCCTCCGACCCTTCGAGCCACCTCCCCCATCTGGAGGAGGATTAGAGCGTTCGAGTTTTTCATCGCGGCGGCGCATCCAGACCCGCGTTCGGCGGCGACCCACCCAGGAAGGACGACGTCGGGGCGCGAACCCCTTCCCTGGCGATCGGCCCCGGCCTAATTGAACGAACAGTGATCTGCGTCGACGCCGCCTCCCCCTTGGCGTCGCAAACCGGGTGTCATGCATGAGTCTCGTCGCGACCGGCGCCGCCCCGCGTCCCCGGCCCCATAGGATGCGTCCGAGCGTCGCTCTGGCCCTGGCCGGTCTGACGCTGGCGGCCTGCGCCACCACGCCACCCCGCCAGGCCGACACCCGCCTGCCCGCCGCCTTCGAGGCCCCGGCCGGCCGGACGCTGGACGCCGTGGCGCTGCAGACTTGGTGGACCAGCTTCAACGACCCCGAACTCACCGCCCTGGTCGAGACCGCCCTGGCCCGCAGCCCCGACGCCCGCTCGGCCGCCGCCCGGCTGGACGAGGCCCGCGCCGTGCGCCGCGGCCAGATCAACCAGCTCTACATTCCCTCGACGCCGCTGACCGGCTCGGCCAGCCGCACCCACACCCAGATCCTCGATCAGAGCGGCCAGGGCTTCACCCAGCCCGGAGACAGCGAGAACTATGGCCTGAACTTCGACGTCAGCTGGGAGCTGGACCTGATCGGCCGGCGCCGCGCCGCCCGCGGCGTGGTCAATAACGACCTGGCCGCCGCCCGCTTCAACGCCGAGGGCGCCCGCGCCAGCCTGGCGGCCAATGTCGCCCAGTCCTACTTCCAGGCTCGCGGCCTGGCCGTGCAGCTGCGGGACGCCCAGGAGAACGCCCGTATCGCCGGCGCCCTGCAGGCCACCGCCGCCGAGCGGGCCCGCCGCGGCCTGTCGGCGGAGTCCGACGCCGACCGCACCGCCGCCGACCTGGCCCAGAGCCAGGCCCAGGTCGCCGGCCTGGAGGCGCAGCTGCAGGTCGCCCGCCGCAGCTTGCTGATCCTGGTCGGCCGCGGGGTCGACCCCCTGGCCAGCCTGCCGGTCGCCGCCGAGGCCGCCAACGCCCCGCCGGTCCCGGCCGCCGTGCCCGGCGACCTGCTGGTCCGCCGCCCCGACGTCCGCGAGGCCCAGGCCCGCCTAGCCTCGGCCGCCGCCAACCTGAAGGTCAACCAGCTGGCCCTGTTCCCGACCTTCACCATCACCCCCGGGATCGGCCTGTCAAAGGCCATCTCGCCCAGCTTCCTGGGCACCGGCGCCCAGACCTCGACCACCAGCGCCGCCTGGACCCTGGGAGCCAATGTCTCGATCCCGGTCCTGAACCTGCCCAAGCTGATGAACGACATCGACGCCCAGGGCGCGCGGGTCGAACAGGCGGCGCTGGCCTATGAGAAGGCCGTCCAGACCGCCTATGGCGAGGCCGAGGGCGCCCTGACCCAGCTGTCCGCCGACCAACGCCAGGTCGCCCTGCTGAAGGCCGGCGAGGCCCGGGCGCAGGCCGCCTACGCCGCCGCGCGCAAGGGCTACGCCGCCGGCCTCACCGACCTGACCACCGCCCTGCAGGCCGAGCAGGCCTGGCGGACGTCGCGCTCGTCCCTGACCAGCGCCCGCACCCAGGCGCTGCAGCGCGCCGTCCAAACCTACAAGGCCCTGGGCGGGGGCTGGACGGCGACGCCGCTCCCCGACCAGGCCCAGGCCGCCTCCCCAGTCTCCTCGCGATGAGAGCCTCCCCGATGACGACCCGCTTCACGATCGCCGCCGCCGCGCTCATCGCCGCCGCCGGCCTGGCGGGCTGCCACAAGCCCGAGCCGGCCAAGCCGTCGGTCGCCGCCCAGGCCCGCGCCGTCACCGTGGCCCGGGTGGAGACCCGCGCCCTGGCCTCCGGCGTCGAGGCCTCGGGCCAGTTGATCCCTCGCGAGGAGGCGGCCGTCGGCTCCGAACTGACCGGCTATCGCGTCGCCCGCGTCCTGGCCGACGAGGGCGACGTGGTTCGCGCCGGCCAGCCGCTGGTCCAGCTCGACGACACCCTGCTGCGGGCCCAGGTCGACCAGCAGGCGGCGATCACCGCCCAGGCCGAGGCCGAGGCCCGGCGGGTCACCGGCCTCGACGGCCAGGGCGTGCTGTCGCAGGAGCAGATCGAGAGCCGCCGCTACCAGGCCAAGGCCCAGGCCGCGGCGCTGGCCTCACTGCGGGCCCGCGCCTCGCGGATGATCGTCACCGCCCCGGTCGGCGGCCGGGTGCTGGAGCGGACCATCCGCCCCGGCGACATCTCGGCCGGCGGAACCACGCCGTGGTTCCGCATCGCCCGCGACCAGCTGATCGAGCTCGACGCCGACGTCAACGAGGCCGACCTGGCCGGCCTGCGGATTGGCCAGCCGGCCCAGGTGGCGCTGCCGGGCGGCCAGGTGGTCGCCGGGACCATCCGCCTGGTCAGCCCGCGGGTCGACGCCACCACCAAGCTAGGCAAGGTGCGGGTGCTGCTGCCGGTGCGGGCCGACCTGCGGCCCGGCGGCTTCGGCCGGGCCACCTTCGGGGCCTCCGGCCGCCAGATCGCCGCCGCGCCGGAGGCCGCCGTGCGCTACGACGCCGGCGGCGCCTCGGTGGTGGTGGTCGACGCCAGCAACCGCGTCCACCAGACCCCGGTCAAGACCGGCCAGCGCGGCGGCGGTTGGGTGGAGCTGATCGAGGGGCCGCCGGCCGGGTCGCGGGTGCTGCTGGGCGCCGCCGCCTTCGCCCTGAACGGCGACCTGGTGCGGCCGATCGAAAAGGCCGCCCGCTGATGACCGAGCTTCGGATTTCCGCCTGGGCGATCAAGAACCCGATTCCGGTCGCGGTGCTGTTCATCGCCCTGATCCTGGCCGGGATCGCCTCGTACATGGCGCTGCCGATCAAGCAGTTCCCCAACGTCTCCTTCCCGGTGGTGGCCGTCACCGTCACCCAGAGCGGCGCGGCCCCGGGCGAGATGGAGACCCAGGTCACCCGCCCGGTCGAGGACGCCGTCGCCGGCATCGCCGGGGTCAAGACCGTGCGCTCGACGGTGGTCCAGGGCGTCTCGACCACCTCGATCGAGTTCGAGCTGGGCGAGGACCTGCAGAAGGTCACCGACGAGGTCCGCTCCAAGGTCGACCAGGCCCGGGCCCTGCTGCCGCGCGAGATCGACGAGCCGATCGTGCAGCGGGTGGAGATCGAATCCGCGCCGATCATCACCTACGCCGTCGCCGCCCCCAGCATGAGCTCGACCGAGCTGTCGTGGTTCATCGACGACACCATCACCCGCGCCCTGCAGGGCGAAAAGGGCGTCGCCCAGGTGGCGCGGGTCGGCGGGGTCAGCCGCGAGGTCAATGTGGTCATCGATCCCGATCGCATGGCCGCCCTGGGCCTGACCGCCCCGCAGCTCAACAACGCCCTGGCCGCCTACAGCGTCGACGCCCCCGGCGGCCGGGTGCAGATCGGCTCGCGCGAACAGACCCTGCGGGTGTTGGGCGCGGCCCGCACCCTCGACGAACTGCGCAACCTGTCGATCGCCACCGTCGGCGGCCGCTATGTTCGCCTGACCGACGTCGCCCAGGTCGGCGACGGGGCCGGCGAGGAACGCGGCTTCGCCCGCCTCGACAACCAGCCGGTCGTCGCCTTCCAGGTGATGAAGACCAAGGATTCCAGCGACGTCCAGGTCGAGGACCGCGTCAACCAGGCCATCGCCGGCCTGGTGGCCAAGCACCCCGACGTCAGCTTCACCAAGATCTTCTCCACCGTCGACGACACCCGCGCCAGCTTCACCGCCACCGAGCACACCCTGCTGGAGGGCATGCTGCTGGCGTCCTTGGTGGTGTTCCTGTTCCTCAAGGAGTGGCGGGCCACGGCGATCACCGCCATCGCCATGCCGGTGTCGCTGATCCCGACCTTCGCCTTCATGGCGCTGATGGGCTTCTCGCTGAACGTCGTCACCCTGCTGGCCCTAACCCTGGTGATCGGCATCCTGGTCGACGACGCCATCGTCGAGATCGAGAACATCGAAAAGCGGGTCTCGGCTGGCCAGCGGCCTTATCACGCGGCCATCGAGGGGGCCGACGCCATCGGCCTGGCGGTGGTGGCCACCACCTTCGCCATCATCGTGGTGTTCACCCCGGTGTCGTTCATGCCCGGCATCGCCGGCCAGTTCTTCAAGGAGTTCGGACTGACGGTGGCGATGTCGGTGCTGTTCTCGCTGGTCGTCGCCCGCCTGCTGACGCCGCTGCTGGCCGCCTATTTCCTCAAGACCAAGACCAAGCCGCAGGCGCGCAAGCCGTTCGAGGGCTTCTACCGCTCGGTGCTCGACTGGGCCCTGGACCATCGCATCATCGCCTGCATCCTCGGCGGGCTGATGACCTTCGGCTTCATCGCCGGGGCGGTGGTGCTGATCATGATCGGCGTGCTGCAGACCGGCTTCACCCCGCCGGCCGACAACAACTTCTACTACATCAAGGTCCAGGGCCCGCCGGGGGCGACGGTGGCCGACATGGAGCGCACCACCCAGGCGGTGACCAAGATGTTCAAGGCCCGCCCCGAGACCGACCACGTCTTCGCCCAGGTCGGCTCGACCGTGGCCTCCAGCGGCCCCGGCGGCGGCTTCGGCGGCAGCGATCTGCGCGACGGCACCATCACCGTGGTCCTCAAGGACAAGCGCGACCTGACGGTGACCGAGATCAAGCAGGCCATGCGCGCCCGGCTGCACGAGATCCCCGACGCCCGGGTCAATCTGCTCAGCGAGAACGGCTCGTCCGACGTCCAGACCATCCTGACCAGCAACGACGGTCCGGCCCTGGAGCGGGCCTCCCTGGCGCTGGAGCAGCAGATGCAGGGGCTCAAGAGCGTCGCCGATCCGCGCCCCGCCTCGCCGCCCAGCGGGCCGGAGATTATCATCCGCCCGCGCGCCGACGAGGCCGCCCGGCTGGGCGTCAGCGCCGCCGACATCGCCGCCATCGCCCGGGTGGCGACGGTGGGCGACATCGACGCCAATGTCCCCAAACTGACCCAGGGCGAGCGGCGCATTCCGATCCGCGTTCGCCTGCCGCAGGGGGCCCGCACCGACCTCGCCGCCATCGGCGCCCTGCAGCTGCCGACGGCCGGCGGCGGCCTGACCCGGCTCGACAGCGTCGCCGACGTCTCGTTCCAGGCCGGCCCGGCCAAGATCGATCGCTTCGGCCGCCAGCGGCAGCTGACCATCGAGTCCGACCTCGACAACGGCGCCCAGCTAGGCCAGGCCGGGGCCGACATCAAGAAGCTGCCGGTCATGCAGCATCCGCCGGCCGGGGTGTTCCAGCCCGAGGTCGGCGACCAGGAAGCGATGAGCGAGCTGTTCGCCGGCTTCATCGTCGCCCTCGGCTCGGGCGTGCTGCTGGTCTACGGGGTGATGGTGCTGCTGTTCCGCAGCTTCTTCAAACCGGTGACCATCATGTCGGCCCTGCCGCTGGCGGTGGGGGGTGCCCTGGTGGCGCTGACGGTGACCGGCAGCGCCCTGAGCATCCCGTCGCTGATCGGCTTCCTGATGCTGATGGGCCTGGCGGCCAAGAACTCGATCCTGCTGGTCGAATACGCCATCGAGGAGGAGCGTTCGGGCAAGAGCCAGCGCGAGGCCATCCTCGAGGCCTGCCGCGAGCGCGCCCGGCCGATCGTCATGACCACCCTGGCGATGATGGCCGGCATGCTGCCGACCGCCCTGGGCATCGGCAAGGGCTCGGAATTCCGCCAGCCGATGGCGGTGGCGGTGATCGGCGGTCTGATCACCTCGACCGTGCTGTCGCTGGTGCTGGTGCCGGTGGTCTACGAGATCGTCGACGACTTCGAGCGCTGGCTGACGCCGAAACTGGCCCGCTGGACGACGCCGCGCGAGGCGGCCGGCGGCCAGGCGGTTCCGGTCGACCGGCTCTAGGTTCGGACGCCCGCCGCCTCGAGGATCAGGTCCGCCACTTCCCGCCCGTGGGTGACGATCCCCAGGTGGCTGGACGGCAGCTCGATGGTCTTGGCCTTCATGCGCTTGGCCATGAACCGCTGGAGGTCGGGGTTGATCGTGCGGTCGTCGGCCGAGACCTGGTAGAAGCAGGGCTTCGAACGCCAGGCCGCCTGGGTGACCTTGGCCGCGAACAGGGTGTCGGAGATGCGCCCCTGCACCGCGAACAGCACCCGCGCCTTCACCGGATCGACGCCGCCGGCGAAGTCGCCCAGGAAGGCTTCCTCGCCCAGCCAGGCGTAGCCGTCGACGTGGACGATACCCGCGCTGGCCGGGGCCGCCGGATAGGTCTTGGCCAGGGCGGTGTAGTCCTCATTGGCGTCGGGGGCGCGGGCCGAGCAATAGACCAGGGCCGAGACCTTCGGATCGCCGCCGGTCTCGGTGATCACCTCGCCGCCGTAGGAGTGGGCCACCAGCACCGTCGGGCCGTCCTGCAGGGCCAGGATGCGCCGGGTGAAGTCGCAGTCCTCGGCCAGCGACCGCAGCGGGTTCTGCACGGCCGTCGCCGTCAGCCCCGCTCGCTGCAAGTGGGGGATGACCTCCGACCAGCACGAGCCGTCCGCATAGGCGCCGTGCACCAGCACCACGTTGCGGGCCTTGGGCGGCGGTTCGGCGGTCTGGGCCGACCCGGCCGCGGCGACGGCGGCGCCGCCAGCCGCCAGTCCCAGGTTGAATGTCCGACGATCGATCATGGCGCGATCCCTTCGCTGTCGCCAGCACCCCGTCTCCGGTGACGTTAGGATCGCCGCCCGCCGGTGTCACGCCCCGTCAGGCCGGGGTGACCGCCCCGAACAGGGTGTCGGCGAACAGGTCGAGGGTGCGTTGCGACATCGAGGTGTTGTTGAGGATCACCACCGTCTGACGGGTGTCGAAGCGATGGCCCAGCACCGACCGGAAGCCGGCGGTGTTGCCCGTCTCCCAGCCGGCCGGATAGGGTTTGCCGTCGATCATCAGGGTGCGGACCCGGCCGCCCAGCGCGTAGTGATCGCTGGCCACCTCGATGGTCCGCAGTTGGCGCTGCGACGCCGCCGACAGGAAGCCCGTGTCGAAGATCAGGTGCGCGGCTTTCAGCAGATCCGACGCCGTGCCGAAATAGC
>JAQGIN010000140.1 GCA_028291125.1 Caulobacter sp. | reverse complement strand
TTCGAGGGCCATCCGGACCTGCGGCGGATCCTGACCGACTACGGCTTCCACGGCCATCCGCTGCGCAAGGACTTCCCGATGACCGGCTATGTGGAGGTGCGCTATGACGACGAACTCAAGCGCGTGGTCTACGAGCCGGTGAAGATCACCGAGTTCCGCGCCTTCGACTTCCTGTCTCCGTGGGAGGGCGCGAAATACGCCCTGCCGGGCGACGAGAAGGCCGAGAAGCGGGCAGGGGACGCGTAAATCATGACCGGCGCCAATTCACCCGCCACGGCGAGCGACTTCTTCCGCGACCCACCGACGACTCCGGCCATTCCCGAGACGCCGGTGCGCAAGTTCAACATCAATTTCGGCCCGCAGCACCCGGCCGCGCACGGCGTGCTGCGCCTGGTGCTGGAGCTGGACGGCGAGGTCGTCGAACGCGTCGATCCGCACATCGGCCTGCTGCACCGCGGCACCGAGAAGCTGATGGAGGCCCGCACCTACCTCCAGAACATCCCCTATTTCGACCGCCTCGACTATGTGGCGCCGATGAACCAGGAGCACGCGTTCTGCCTGGCCATCGAGAAGCTGCTGGGCGTCGACGTGCCGATCCGCGGCTCGATCATCCGCGTGCTGTACAGCGAGATCGGCCGCATCCTCAGCCACCTGCTCAACGTCACCACCCAGGCGATGGACGTCGGCGCCCTGACCCCGCCGCTGTGGGGCTTCGAAGAGCGCGAGAAGCTGATGGTGTTCTACGAGCGCGCCTGCGGGGCGCGCCTGCACTCCAACTACTTCCGGCCCGGCGGCGTTCACCAGGACCTGCCGCCGCAGCTGATCGAGGACATCGATCTGTGGGCGCAGCGGTTCCCGAAGATCTGCGACGACATCGAGACCCTGATCACCGGCAACCGCATCTTCAAGCAGCGCAATGTCGACATCGGCGTGGTGACGCGCGAGCAGGCGATCGAATGGAGCTTCTCGGGCGTGATGGTGCGCGGCTCGGGCATCGCCTGGGACCTGCGCCGCAACCAGCCGTACGAGTGCTACAACGACTTCGAATTCGACATCCCGCTGGGCAAGAACGGCGACTGCTACGATCGCTATCTGTGCCGCATGCAGGAGATGCGCGAGTCGACCAAGATCATCCGCCAGTGCGTCGAGCGCCTGCGGGTCACCCCCGGTCCGGTGATGACCGAGGACAACAAGGTCAGCCCGCCGCGCCGGGCCGAGATGAAGCGCTCGATGGAAGCGCTGATCCACCACTTCAAGCTCTATACCGAGGGCTTCCGCACCCCCGAGGGCGAGGTCTATGCCTGCGTCGAGGCCCCCAAGGGCGAGTTCGGCGTCTATGTGGTCAGCGACGGCACCAACAAGCCCTATCGCTGCAAGATCCGCGCCCCCGGCTTCCCGCACCTGGCGGCCATGGACTGGATGAACCGCGGCCACATGCTGGCCGACGTCTCGGCCATCCTCGGCAGCCTCGACATCGTGTTCGGGGAGATCGACCGGTGAGCCTGGACGCGATCGCCCAAGCCCAGCTCGACGCCTACAACGCCCAGGACCTGGACGCCCACTGCGCGCTGTTCGCCGACGACGTGGTGGTGGCCAGCTTCAACGGCGAGATCGCTCGCCAGGGCATCGACGCCTATCGCGCCGCCTATGAGAAGGTCTTCGCCGACTTTCCGGGCAACCAGGCCAAGCTGCTCAACCGCGTCGTGGTCGGCCAGACGGTGATCGACCACGAGCATGTCGACCGCGGCAACGGCGAGCCGCCGTTCCAGGTCGCCGCCATCTACACCTTCAGGGGCGACAAGATCGCCCGCGTGGATTTCGTTCGATGAGTGTCCGTCGTCTCGCCCAAGAGCAGCCCGCCAGCTTCGCCTTCTCGAAGGACAGCCAGGCCAAGGCCAACTGGTGGCTGGCTAAGTACCCCGCCGCCCGCAAGCAGTCGGCGGTGATCCCGATGCTGTGGCTGGCCCAGAAGCAGGAGGGCTGGGTGTCCGAACCCGCCATCCGCGAGATCGCCCGCCAGCTCGACATGCCTGTCATGCGGGTGCTGGAGGTGGCGACCTTCTACGTGATGTTCCAGCTGCAGCCGGTCGGCCGGGTGGCCTTCGTGCAGCTGTGCGGCACCACGCCGTGCCAGCTGCGCGGCGCGCTCGACCTGAAGGCGACGCTGAAGGCGCGCATCGGCGAGGCCAACACCGTTTCGGCCGACGGCAAGTTCAGCTGGGAAGAGGTCGAGTGCCTAGGCGCCTGCTGCAACGCGCCGATGGCCGCCATCAACGATTACTATTACGAGGACCTCACCCCCGAGAGCCTCGGCCAGATCCTCGACGACTTCGCCGCCGGCAAGTCGCCCAAGCCGGGCAGCTACGAGGGCCGCAAGGCCTCCGAGCCGAAGGACGCGATTAAGACTCTGACGGACCCGAAGCTGTACGACGGCTCGCTGGCCAAGAAGATCAAGATCCCCAACCTTCCGGAAAAGCCGAAGAAGGCCAAGGCCGAGCCCGCCGTCTGATGTCCAGCGTCGCCACCCAGAAAAAGCGCCTGATCACGATGCTGACCATCGACGTGGTCTGTTTCGTGCTGGCCGGGGCGGCGATCGTCGGCCACGTGGCCCTGGGCCTGTTCTGGCTGCTGCCGGTCTTCCTGCTGGCGATCTTCGTCGGCCTGGGCGCCCAGCTGTGGTTCATCCTCGGCTGGATGCGCGCCGGCCGTGACGACACCGGGGCGGCGTCATGACCGTCGATAGCCAAGACTACGCCGCCTATCGCGCCGCCGTCCGCCACGTGGCGCGGCGCGAACGGGCCCTGGGCCTGATCGCCTGCCTGGTCGGCGCCATCGCGCTGATCTGGGGCCGCACGGCCTCGAATGCTCCCGCATGG
>JAQGIN010000137.1 GCA_028291125.1 Caulobacter sp. | reverse complement strand
CGTTCCTGCTGGGGGCCGGGCTGGTGGCGCTGTTCATCTGGTTCGCCGAGAACCTCGGCACCCTGACCGCCGCCTGGATCTATCCCAGCCAGCACGACGGCTGGAAGCCGGTGTCGATCGGCAAGCTCGGCGCCTGGTACCTGCTGATGCTGCTCAGCTTCGTGCTGGTCTCGGCCGTGCACCGGCCGAAGGCCGCCAAGCCGGGCGAGGCGGCGTAGAGCGGATCGACATTCAGTCGGCCCTCCCTTTTATCCGTCATTCCCGCCCTTGTGGCGGGAACCCCTGATTCAGCTGACACGTGAGGCGCAAGCGGACCGCCGGCGGTCCGCCCCTCTCGCACCTGCGGCGGAGAGAGAGGTTCCCGCCACAAGGGCGGGAATGACGGAGCCATAAATTGGGCTCGGCACCGTCGAATCCTGAATATCGCTCCGGCCTACCCCCGCGTCAGGTCCAGGAACCGCCGCTGCAGCGTCTTGTCGGTCTTGAACACCCCGCGGAACTGGGTGGTGATGGTCGAGACGTCGTGGTGACGCACGCCGCGGGTCGACATGCACTGATGCTCGGCGTCGATCAGCACCGCCACGCCCGCCGCCGCCAACTCGTCCTCGATGGCGTCGGCGATCTGCATGGTCATGGTTTCCTGGGTCTGCAGGCGCTTGGCGAAGATCTCGACCACCCGGGCCAGCTTCGACAGGCCGACCACCTTGCCGGTCGGCATATAAGCCACCCAGGCCTTGCCGAGGAACGGGGCCATGTGGTGCTCGCAATGGCTCTGCACCTGGATGCCGCGCAGCATGACCATGTCGTCATAGCCCTGGACGTCCTCGAAGGTGCGCGACAGCTCCTGGGCCGGGTCGCCCTGGTAGCCGGCGAACCACTCGCCATAGGCGTCGACCACCCGCTGGGGGGTGTCGAGCAGGCCTTCGCGGTCGGGGTTGTCGCCGGCCCAGGCCAGCAGGGTGCGCACGGCGGCCAGCGCTTGTTCGCGGCTGGGACGGTGGGCGGGGTCAAGATCAAGACCAGCGTCGGGGCCAGCCAGGGTTCGCTCGCGGATCACAGCGTCCATGTGCGGGAGAGGTCTTTCCAAGGGCTGAGTTGCGCCGGAACGACGGTCGTTCCGGAATGACGCGTGCCACCCTTTTCGTCCATACGGCCGGAACTCGCCCGACGGACCCGCCGCAAGGCATGGCCCGATCCGTATCCTATAGCTATATGGGACCCTCACCGATCCCGACAACCCTCACCTTGCGTCAGGCCGCCGACCCTTCATGACCCTCAAGCTGTACGACACCATGGCCCGCGAGAAGCGCGCCTTCGTTCCCGCCGATCCGTCGCGGGTGACGATGTATGTCTGCGGGCCGACGGTCTACGGCTTCGCCCATATCGGCAATTTCCGGCCGGTGGTGGTGTTCGACGTGCTGTTTAGGGTGCTGCGCTCGATCTACGGCCCCGAGGCGGTGATCTACGCCCGCAACGTCACCGACGTCGACGACAAGATCAACGCCAAGGCCACCGCCGAGGGCGTCGACATCTCGGTGATCACCGACCGCTACCTGGCCGCCTATCACGCCGACGCCGACGGCCTGCTGGCCCTGCGCCCGACCCTGGAGCCCAAGGCCACCGAGCACATGGGCCCGATCGTCGCCATGATCGAGCAACTGATCGCCAAGGGCTCGGCCTACGCCGCCGAGGGCCATGTGCTGTTCGACACCCAGGCCTTCCCCGACTACGGCCAGCTGTCGGGCCGAGACCTCGACGAGATGATCGCCGGAGCCCGGGTCGAGGTCGCGCCCTACAAGCGCCACCCCGCCGACTTCGTGCTGTGGAAGCCGTCCAAACCGGGCGAGCCGGTGTGGGACAGCCCGTTCGGCCCCGGCCGGCCCGGCTGGCACATCGAATGCTCGGCGATGATCGACAAGCAATTGGGCGAGACGATCGACATCCATGCCGGCGGCATCGACCTGACCTTCCCGCACCACGAGAACGAGCTGGCCCAGAGCCGCTGCGCCCACGGCACGCCGAAATTGGCGAGCTACTGGCTGCACAACGGCTTCTTGGACATGAGCGGCGAGAAGATGTCCAAGAGCCTGGGCAATGTCATCGTGCCGCACGAGCTGCTGCAAACCACGCCCGGCGAGGTGATCCGCTGGGCCCTGCTCAGCGCCCACTACCGCCAGCCGCTGGACTGGACGCCGGACCTGCTGGACCAGAGCCGCAAGGCCCTGGACCGGCTGTACGGGGCCCTGCGCCGCGCCAAGACCATTCCCGCGGCGATCGACGTCGAGGGCCCGGTCGACGTGCTGGCCGCCCTGTCCGACGACCTCAACACCCCGCTGGCGACCTCGGGCTTCTTCGAGCTGTCCAGCGCCATCGAGCGGGCGGTCACCGCCGGCGACGAGACCGCCATCGCCGCCAACAAGTCGCGGCTGCTGGCCGCCGGGGCGCTGCTGGGCTTCCTGCAGGCCGATCCCGACGCCTGGTTCGAGGGCGACGCCGACGATGATCTGAAGGCCAAGGTCGAGGACCTGCTGGCTCGCCGGATCGCCGCCCGTCAGGCCAAGGACTGGACCGCCGCCGACGCCATCCGCGCCGAGATCGACGCCCTGGGCGTGGTGGTGATGGACGGCCCGGCCGGGGCCACCTGGCGCATGAAGGACTAGGCCGCCATGAAACGCGCTGTCGAACATCGTATCGGCGTCCAGGCTCCGGCCGAGATCGTTTGGGAGGTCGTCTCCGACTTCCCCAGCTGGGAAGCGTGGAACCCGTTCCATCCGAAGATGGTCGGCGATCTGCGCATCGGCTCGACCCTGACCGTCGACATCGCCATCCCCGGCCAGCCGGTCCAGACCATCACCCCGGTGGTCCGCGACTGGGTGCCCTATGAGCAGCTGCACTGGCAGACCACCCAGAAGCGCGGCTTCGTCACCGCCATCCGCTATCTGGAGATCGAGAGCCTGGGCCCCAACAACTGCACCTTCTCCAATGGCGAGCTGTTCGCCGGCCTGCTGGTGCGGTGGATCCCCGTGAAGACCCGCCGCGCCCTGCGCGAAGGCTTCACGGCCATGGGCGAGGCGGTGCGCGATCGCGCCGAGGCCCTCTGGAAAGCGCGCCAGGGGAGCGCCACCTAAGGCTCATGATCGACGACCTCTATTCCGGCAAGATCCTGGGACTGGCCGCCAACCTGCCGCGCGCCGGGCGTCTGGCAGCGCCGGACGCCAGTTCCGAGAAGATCGCCAAGCTGTGCGGCAGCAGGATCGTCGTCGACGTGACGGTGTCCGACGACGGCCGCGTCGCCGACTTCGCCCAGGAGGTCGCCGCCTGCGCCCTGGGCCAGGCCGCGGCCGCCATCCTCGGCGCCCAGGTCATCGGGGCCGACCTGAAAGAGATCGAGTTGGCCCGAGACGCCTTGCGGGCTATGCTGAAGGCCGACGGTTCGCCCCCCGCGGGCCGCTTCTCGGAGCTCGCCGTGCTGCAGCCGGTCAAAGCCTATCCCGCCCGCCACGCTTCGACGCTGCTGGCGTTCGAAGCCGCGGTCGAGGCTGTCACCCTGGCCACCACCCTGGCGCAAGCTCGAACTAGCCGCGCCGGAGCGGCTTGATCCGTTCGTTTTTCGGGTGTCATAAGGGCCCGAAATTCGAGCGTCGCCCGCCGGCATGACCTTTTTTGAACGCACCGTCGACCTAGGCCTGAGGGCCTACAAGTTGACGCTCTCGCCCCTGATCGGGCGTCAGTGCCGCTTTTCGCCGACCTGTTCGGAATACGCGGCGCAGGCGCTCAAGGAACATGGACTCCTTCCGGGGTCCTGGCTGGCGCTGCGACGGATTTGCCGATGCAATCCGTTTGGAGGCTGGGGATACGATCCTCCACCCCCTCCGACTCGCGCCGCGCCGCGCAAGTGGAAATGTGAAGAATGATCGACCTGATTTTCCCCGACGGCTCCGCCCGCCAATATCCCGACGGGTCGAGCGGCCGCGACGTGGCCGCGGCGATCTCCAAATCGCTCGAGAAGAAAGCGCTGCTGATCAAGATCGACGGCGTGCTGCTCGACCTCGACCGGCCGCTGACCCCCGACCTGCTGGCCGGCGGCGGCAAGATCGAGATCGTCACCCGCGAAGCCCCCGACGTGCTGGAGGTGATTCGCCACGACACCGCCCACGTCCTGGCCCAGGCGGTGCAGGAGCTGTTCCCCGGCACCCAGGTGACCATCGGCCCCAATGTCGAGGACGGCTTCTATTACGACTTCGCCCGCGACGAGCCGTTCAGCCTCGACGACCTGCCGAAGATCGAGGAGCGGATGCGCCAGATCGTCGATCGCGACGAGACGATCCGCCGCGAGGAAGTGAACCGCGACGCGGCGATCGCCGATTTCGAGGCCAAGGGCGAGACCTACAAGGCCCAGATCATCCGCGATCTGCCGGCCGGCGACACCATCACCGTCTATCACCAGGGTGATACCTGGAAGGACCTGTGCCGCGGGCCGCACCTGCCCTCGACCAAGGCGGTGGGCAAGGCCTTCAAGCTGACCAAGCTGGCCGGCGCCTATTGGCGCGGCGACCAGAACAACGCCCAGCTGCAGCGCATTTACGGCACGGCCTGGTCGAGCGAGGCCGACCTCGAGGCCTATCTGAAGCGGCTGGAGGAGGCCGAGAAGCGCGACCACCGCAAGCTGGGCCGCACCATGGACCTCTTCCACCTGCAGGAAGAGGGCAAGGGCATGGTGTTCTGGCACCCCAAGGGCTGGACCCTGTACCGGGCGCTCGAGGACTATATGCGCCGCCGGCTCGACGCCGCCGGCTACCAGGAGGTCAAGACCCCGCAGATCCTCGATCGCAGCCTGTGGGAGCGCTCGGGCCACGCCGACAAGTTCGGCCACGCCATGTTCATGTGCGAAAGCGCCGAGGGCGAGGTCCTGGCCGTCAAGCCGATGAACTGCCCCGGCCACATCCAGATCTTCAATGTCGGCCAGAAGTCGTATCGCGAGCTGCCGCTGCGCATGGCCGAGTTCGGCGCCTGCCACCGCTACGAGCCGTCGGGGGCGATGCACGGCATCATGCGGGTGCGGGCCTTCACCCAGGACGACGCCCACATCTTCTGCCGCGAGGAGCAGGTCACCGAGGAAAGCGCCAAGTTCATCGAGCTGTTGCGCAGCGTCTATGACGACCTGGGCATGTCGCTGCACGACGTGAAGTTCTCCACCCGCCCCGACATGCGGGCCGGCGAGGACGCGGTGTGGGACAAGGCCGAGCACGCCCTGGCCACGGCCGCCGAGGCGGCCGGCGAGACCTTGACGCTCAATCCGGGCGAGGGCGCCTTCTACGGCCCGAAACTGGAGTTCTCGCTGAAGGACGCCATCGGCCGGGTCTGGCAATGCGGCACGCTGCAGCTCGATTTCGTGCTGCCGGAACGCCTGGACGCGGAATACGTTTCCGAAGACGGTGGCAAGAAACGCCCAGTGCTGCTGCACCGGGCGATTCTTGGGTCGTTCGAACGGTTTATCGGCATTCTGTTGGAAAACTTCGCGGGACATCTGCCGCTTTGGCTGGCGCCGGTCCAGGTCGTGGTCGCGACGATCACCTCCGACGCCGACGACTACGGGCGCAAGGTCGCGCGGCAGTTGACTTCGATGGGCATCCGCGCCGAGGTGGACCTGCGCAACGAGAAGATTAACTACAAGATTCGCGAGCACAGCCTCGCCAAGGTGCCAGTGATCGCAGTGGTCGGACGTAAGGAAGCGGAAACCGGTGAGGTGGCGTTGCGGCGATTGGGCGGCGAGGGCCAGACCATCCTGTCGTTGGACGAGGCGGTTCGCGCGCTCGCGGCCGAGGCCACACCGCCCGACCTCGCCCGCGCCCGGACCGTCGCGGCCACCGTCGAGGTTGGCTGACGCCCTATGAACAGCATCCTCCCCTCCTTCACCAGCTTCGCGGCCGGCGCTCGCCCGGCCCAGCCGCGCATTTCGGTGGTGATGGTGGTGTTCCGGACGGGGGCGGCGCTGGCCGAGAGCATCCGCCACGCGCTCGACGAGTCGTTGGTGGACGAGTTGGTCATCGTCGACAACGGCTCGGAACTGCGCGACGCCGACATGCTGCGGGCCCTGGGCCTGACCGAGCCGCGGGTGCACCTGCTGCAAGGCCACGGCAATGTCGGCTTCGCCCGGGCGGCCAATCTGGGCGCCAGGGCGGCCCAGGGCCAGTACCTGGTGTTCATCAATCCCGACGCCAATGTCCAGGACGGCTGCGTGGCCGCCCTGGTCAACGCCTTCCGCGCCCGGCCGGTGCCGACCGTGGTCGGGGCCTGCGTGATGAACACCGACGGCAGCGAGCAGCGCGGCGCCCGTCGCGGCGAGGTGACGCCGTTCAGCACCCTGCTCAGCTTCAGCCACATGACCAAGCGCTACGCCAGCCTGGCCGGGTTCGAGATCCATCTCGAGCACGAGCCGCTGCCCCGCGCCCCGGTCGAGGTGCCGACCATTTCCGGGGCCTGCTTCGCCCTGCGGCGGCAGGATTTCGACGCGCTCGGCGGCTTCGACGAGGCCTATTTCCTGCACGTCGAGGACATCGACCTATGCTGGCGCGCCCGCCAGGCCGGCGGCGCGGTGGTCTTCCAGCCCAAGGCCAAGGTGGTCCATCTGGGCCACACCAGCCTCGAGAACCCTCTGAAGGTCGAGTTCCACAAGGGCGTCGGCCTGACCCGCTATTTCATCAAGCGGGCCGACAACGCCCATCGCTACGTCATGGCCGTTCTGCTGGCCCCGGCCATCCTGCTGATGGCGGTGTGTCGGCCGATGCTGTGGAAGCTGACCGGCCGGCCGTTCTAGGCGATCCCGGCGCCTGACCCTGCGGCTGGCGCGCGTCTCTCCCATCTCGCCATCATCCCCGCGAAAGCGGGGACCCAGGTGTTTTATCGTCAAGCGCCGGGGTTTCAGAAAAAGCCTGGGTCCCCGCTTTCGCGGGGATGATGGGCGGAGGGGTGATGCAGACCCTAAGGCCCAAGCCCTACAGCGTCCCGGGCTGGGGTCCGGCGATTTCGATATGAGCGCCGTTCGGCCCGAGGATCGAGATCGGTCCGACCTTGCCCTTGGCCGGAATCAGCGGCCGCAGGCGTTCGAACACCCCCGGCGCGAAGGCCG
>JAQGIN010000133.1 GCA_028291125.1 Caulobacter sp. | reverse complement strand
GGCAAGGGCTCGGCCGCTTCGCTGCGCCAGGGCGGCGCCCGCGTCATCGTCACCGAAATCGACCCGATCTGCGCCCTGCAGGCGGCGATGGAAGGCTATGAAGTCCAGACCCTGGACGACTGCGCCGACCGCGCCGACATCTTCGTCACCGCCACGGGCAACAAGGACGTCATCACCGTCGATCACATGCGGCGGATGCGCAACAACGCCATCGTCTGCAACATCGGCCACTTCGACTCGGAAATTCAGGTCGCCGGCCTGAAGAACTTCAAGTGGGACGAGATCAAGCCGCAGGTCCACCACGTGGAATTCCCGGACGGCAAGAAGATCATCCTGCTGTCGGAAGGCCGCCTGGTGAACCTGGGCAACGCCACCGGTCACCCGTCGTTCGTGATGTCGGCCAGCTTCACCAACCAGACCCTGGCCCAGATCGAACTGTGGACCAACAAGTCGGCCTACGAGAACCAGGTCTACACCCTGCCCAAGCACCTCGACGAAAAGGTCGCCATGCTTCACCTGGCCAAGCTGGGCGCCAAGCTGTCCAAGCTGCGTCCCGACCAGGCCGACTACATCGGCGTGCCGGAAACCGGCCCGTTCAAGCCGGACCACTACCGCTCCTAGGCCTCGTTCCACGTCGCCGAAGGAAGGGCCGCGCCGCAGGGTGCGGCCCTTTTTCTTGGTCGCGACCGTAGCCAGCCGACGCGGAAATGCTCTAAGCCCCGGACCATGCCGCGCGCCCTGATCCTCTCCAGTCACGTGGCCGGCAGCCGGGTCGGCGGGTCGGCCCAGGTGGTGGCCCTGGCCCCGTTCGGGATCGACGGCCTGCTGGTCCCCACCGTGCTGTACGGCCGCCATCCCGGCTGGGGCCCGCCCGGCGGCGGCAAGGTGGCGGCCGAGACCCTGCAGGGCATGGTCGACGGCCTCGCGGCCAACGGCCTGCTCGCCGAACTGGACCTGATCCTCACCGGCTATTTCGCCGACCCCGACCAGGTGGCGGTCGCCGCCCGGGCCATCGACGCCGCCCGCGCCGCCGGCGGATCCTCGCCGATCGTCATCGTCGATCCGACGATGGGCGACGACGGCAAGGGCCTCTACGTCCCCGAGGCGGTGGCCCAGGCGATCCAGGCGCAGCTGATTTCCCGCGCCGACCTGGTGGCCTGCAACGCCTGGGAGCTGGCCTATCTGACCGGCCTGGCCACCGGCGACCCCGAAGCCGCCGTCGCCGCCGCCCTGGCCCTAGGCAAGCCGACCCTGGTGTCGTCCGTATACAGAGGATCGGAGATCGGCGTGGTCTATGCCGACGGGGCCCGCGCCTGGCTGGCGCTGCACGCCGCCCGGCCGCAGGTCCCGAACGGAACCGGCGATCTGCTGACCGCCCTGTTCGCCGCCTCGATCGTCGACGGCCAGACCGTGCCCGACGGCTTGGCCCGCGCGGTCGGCGGCGTCGCCGAAACCGTCAAGGCCGCCAAGGCCGGGCCGGACCTGCCGATCGTCGCCATGGGCGTGCGCATCCGCCGGGCCTCGCCGGCCGTCCGCGTCGAACGTCTGGGCTAGGGACGACCTCGTCCCCTGGGACGCGCCGCTGGCGCGACCCGCCCTGGGGCAGGCTCTTCGACAAGCTCAGGATGAGGTCAACGGAGGCGTTTGAGGAAATCCTCACCCTGAGCTTGTCGAAGGGCGGGGATTTCCGCTAGGCGCTGGGGTTCGTATTGGAAGCTCGCCCATGACCGTCCCGATCTCCGGCTATTGCCCCGAACGCTTCGCCGCCGTCCGCGCCGCCTTCGAAGCCAATTTCGAAGCTGCTCCCCACGGGGCCGGCGAGCTGGGCGCGCGCTTCTCGCTGGTCTTCGACGGCGAGGTGGTGGTCGACCTGATGGGCGGCTACGCCGACCGCAAGCACCAGACCCTGTTCGGCCCCGACACCCTGACGCCGGTGTTCTCGACCACCAAGGCCATCGCCGCCCTGCTGATCGCCCGCCTCGTCGACCAGGGCCGCCTGGCCTACGACCAGCCGGTCTCCGAGGTCTGGCCGGAGTTCGCCCAGGCCGGCAAGGGCGCGATCACCGTCGAGCAGGTGATGTCGCACCAGGACGGCCTGTCGGGCTTCCCCGACGAGACCGACCCGGCCATCTGGTTCGACTGGGACGCCACCTGCGCCAAGCTGGCGGCCATGGCCCCGCTGTGGCCGCCGGGCACGGCCAGCGGCTATCACCCGATCACCTTCGGCTTCACGGCCGGCGAGATCTTCCGCCGGGTCGACGGCCGCACCATGGGCCAGGCCCTGCGCCAGGACATCGCCGAACCGCTGGGCCTGGACCTGTGGATCGGCCTGCCGGACTCCGAGCACGACCGCGCCGCCGAGCTGCAGCGGCCCAGCGCCATGCCGACGTTCGGCGAGCTCAACGACGCGGTGAAGGCGGCCTTCATGACCAAATGGGCCGCCCCCGGCGGGCGCGGCACGGCCGAATGGCGACGGGTGGAGATCCCCTCGGCCAACGGTCACGCCACCGCCCGCGACCTAGCCCGGCTGATGAGCGCCCTGGCCGGCGACGGGACGCTGGACGGCGTGTCGCTGATCTCGCCGGCCGGCATCACCGCCGCCACGCGCCAGCGGATCATCGGCCAGGACCTGGTCCTGCCGTTCACGATCAGCTGGGCCGCCGGCTACATGCGCAACGTGCCCAACATGTTCTACGGGCCGGGGACGCGGACCTTCGGCCATTCCGGCTGGGGCGGCTCGTGCGTGTTCGCCGACCCGGAGCGGGGCGTGGCCGGAGCCTATGTGATGAACCGCCAGGGCAGCGACCTGATCGGCGACCCGCGATCGGTGCGGCTGATCAACGCCGCCTACGAGGGTCTGTAGGGCGACGACGTCAGAGGGCCCGCCCTCGTCCTTCGACAAGCTCAGGATGAGGGCTACGGTACGCCGCGTCAGTCGAAATCCTCATCCTGAGCTTGTCGAAGGACGTGGATTTCGCGGAGCCTTGCCGCCGATGGTGAGCGCTCCGACCACGCCCGCGACCACCGCCGCCGCGGCGCTGATCATCATCACCATCGGATAGCCTTGCGGCCCGGGCGTGAAATAGATCAGGCCCAGCACCGCCACCGCCAGCAGGCCGGCGACCCGGGCGACGGCGTTGTTGATCCCCGAGGCCACCCCGGCATGGCTGGCCGCGACCGCCGCCATCACCGTGCTGGTCAGGGGCGCGACGCTGATGGTCATGCCCAGCGCCAGCACCAGCAGGGCCGGCAGCACGCCGGTCCAATAGCCTGTCCCGATCCAGGGCGCGGCCAGCAGGCCAAAGCCGAGGCCGGCGATGATCGGGCCGAGCGTCAGCAGCGGCCGCGGCCCGACCTTGTCGGCGACGCGTCCCGCCAGGCCCGACAGCGTTCCCATCACCAGCGACATCGGCAACAGGGCCGCCCCGGCCTTGGCGGCCGAATAGCCGTGATGGGCGATCAGCTCGAACGGCAGGAAGAACAGGGCGCCGGTCAGGCCGAAATAGAGCGCCAGGGTCAGGAGGTTGGCGCCGCTGAAGGTCTTCGATCTGTACAGCGCCAGCGGCATCATCGGGCGCTTCTCGCGCGCCTGGCTGACGACGAAGCCGGCCAGCAGGGCGACGCCCACGGCCAGGGCGCTCCAGACCGCCGGGCTGGTCCAGCCGCGCCCGCCGGCCGCCGTCAGCCCCCAGGTCACCGCCCCCAGGCCGGACGCCGCCAGGACCGCGCCCAGCCAGTCGAGGCGGTCGACGTCGGGGTCGCGGCTCTCGGGAACCGCGATCAGCGCCAGCCAGATGGTGGCCGCCGCGATCGGCAGATTGATCAGGAAGATCGCCCGCCACGACACCACGTCGACCAGCCAGCCGCCCAGCACCGGGCCCAGGGCCGTGGTTACCGCGCCAAAGCCGGCCCAGGCTCCGATGGCCGCGCCACGCTCCTTCTCGCCGAAGGTCGCGCCGAGGATGGCCAGACTGGCCGGCACCACGAAGGCGGCGGCGATCCCCTGGACGGCGCGGGCCAGGATCAACAGTTCGACATTGGGCGCGATGGCGCAGGCGGCCGAGGCGACGGCGAACAGTCCGACCCCGAGCACGAACACCTTGCGCCGACCGTAGCGGTCGCCGGCCGAGCCGCCGATCAGCACCAGGGCCCCGAGCAACAGCAGATAGGCGTTGACGATCCATTGCACCTGGGCGGCGTCGGCCTTCAGCGCCGCCCGCATGGCTGGCAGGGCGACATTGACCACCGAGCCGTCGATGAAGGCCAGGCTGGAGCCCAGCACCGTGGCGGCCAGCACCAGGCGGTTGCGCGCCACGGGGGCGGGGGCCGCCGACACCGCGCGGATCTGGCCCTCGTCACAAGGCGGATGCGCTCCGAACATGGCGGCGAGCATGGCGCCGCGACGCGGGCTTGCCCAGCGCCGTCAGGCCCGGCTGAGCAGGGCGGCCAGCGCTTCCTCCTGCCGGGTCAGCATCGAGCGGCCCTTGTTGCGCTTCAGCGGCGCGGCCTGGCCGGTGAGCAGATAGGCCATGCCGCGGCCGCTGGCCGGATCGCACCACAGGCCCGAGGTCAGGCCATAGGCGTCGCCGGCGTGGCCGATCCAGCCGGCGCAGCCGTCGAAGGGGTTGTCGCCATCGGCGCCGGTCAGGGTCTGGACACCGAGGCCATAGGCGCGGATCAGGCCGCCATAGCCCTCGCCGTTCGGATGGGCGGGATCGAAGCGCCAGGCCGGCTCGGCCATGGCGGCGAAGCTCGCGGGCTCGAGGATCGGCGCCCCGCGTCGGCCCAGCAGCCGGCCCAGGACCTCCAGGTCGCGCGCCGAGGCGCGCAGACCGCCTTGCGGCGAGAAGACGAAGCCGTTGTCGCCGGGGACATAGGCCTCGAGGGGCCGGCCCTCCGCCTCCGGGGCCCGGCGGACGGCCGGTTCGGGCGCGGCCGGCACGGTCTCGTCGAGCTGGGCGATCCAGGGACCGGCGGCGTCCCAGGGGCCGTCGTCCGACGGGGCCTTGCGATAGAGGACGGCGCGACGGTCGCGCCGGCCCTGCGGGACGCCGCTCCAGCCGTAGCCGCAGGCCAGGCCGAGCGGCTGGAACACCCGGCGGGTCATGAAGCGGTCGAAGCGTTCGCCGCTGACCCGCTCGATGATCTGGGCGATCACCGCGTAGTTGACGTCGCCATAGGCGAACCATTCGCCGGGCGGCTCGCTGGCCGGACCAAACCAGGCGCCGTCGTCCCATTGGGCGCCGCCGGGGCTCAGGGCCGCGCTCAACGGCCGGCCGAAGGCCACCGGATAGCTGGGACCGTTGCGCAGTCCGCTGGTGTGCGACAGCAGCCGTCGCGGCGTGATCGGCGCGCGCGGAAGGCGGGGATGGCGCAGCGACCAACCCAGCAGATCCGACGCCTCGTCGTCGAGCCCGACTTGGCCGGCCTCGACCAAGGTCATGAAGCCGATGGCGGCGACCAGCTTGGAAATCGAGGCGATGCGGGCCGGCGAGTCCGGGGTCATGGCCCGCCCGCCCGCCACCTCGGCCAGGCCGCGGGCGACCACCAGGGCCGCCGGCTGGTCAGGCCGGCGAAAGCCGACTCCCGCCAGGGCCGGGACGGCGGCCTGGGGATCGCCGTCGCCGGCGAGCACGGCGGCGAAGGGGTCGGGCGCGGCGGCCCCCACGGCCAGGCCGCCGGCGGCGGCGAGGATCGAGCGTCGAGTCGGCATGACGCCTCCAGGATGAGGCGCCAGCCTAGACCGCGTCAGACCGCCGGCGCCAGCGTCCGCGTCCGCTTCCACGCCCCGTAGGCGAACGCCGCCACCCCCAGCCAGATGAACACGAAGGACAAGGCCCGCAGCGGCGTCAGCGGCTCGCCCAGGGCGACGCCGATCAGGAACTGCAGGGTCGGGGCGATGAATTGCAGGAAGCCGACGGCGCTGAGCGGCAGGCGCCGCGCCGACCAGGCGAACAGCGCCAGCGGCACCACCGTGGCCGGCCCGGCCGCCAGCAGCAGCAGGGTGGTCGACGGGCTGGCGACGAAGTGGCCCGCGCCGCTGCTCTGCAGATGCCAGACATAGATCAGGCCGGGAATGGCCAGGAAGGCGCATTCGATGAACAGGCCGGTCTGGGCGTCGGCCTTCACCTGCTTGCGCAGGATGGCGTAGGCGCAGAAGGTCACGGCCACGCCCAGCGAGATCACCGGCAGGTGGCCCAGGGCGATGGCCTGGATGGCGACGCCGACCACGGCCAGGCCGATGGCGATCTTGCCCTCGCGGCTCATCCGCTCCCGGAAGAACAGCGCCCCGGCCGCCATGTTCATCAGCGGGTTGATGTAGTAGCCGAGGCTGGCCTCGATGACGTGGCCGGCGTTGACCGCCATCACATAGATCGTCCAGTTGGCGAAGATCGCCGCGGTCGAGCAGGCCAGCAGCAGCAGGGTCCGCGGCTGGCGCAGCACCGCCGCCACCTGGCCGCCCTGGCGGGCCAGCAGCACCAGGCCGCCGGCCCACAGCACCGACCACAGGGTGCGGTGGGCGATGGTCTCGAACGAGCCGACGCCGAGCTTGGACAGCAGGTGGAAATAGAGCGGCAGGAAGCCCCACAGGAAGTAGCACGCCACTCCCGCGACATAGGCCGACCGACTATCGGATTGAGAACTCGAAACCATGGAGCGATCCCCTATCGCTTGAATGACGGATACGGCGCTCGCCGTCAGCCCGCTTCTTGCGAGGGGTTCGAGCTCCTGGTCGGATGGCTCGTCGTCCCCCGCCGCTGGCGGGGGACGACGGAGCGTTCCCTAGGCCAGGGCCTTGGTCTTGATCAGACCGCGGTCGTGCAGCAGCTGCGCGATCTGCACGGCGTTGAGCGCCGCGCCCTTGCGCAGGTTGTCGGAGACGCACCAGAGCACCAGGCCGTTCTTCACCGTCGGGTCGTTGCGGATGCGCGACACATAGACCGGGAATTCGCCCTGGCTTTCCTTCGGCGTGATGTAGCCGCCGTCCTCGCGCTTATCGATGACCACGATGCCCGGCGCGTCGCGCAGGAGGTCGCGGGCGTCGTCCTCGTCGAGGTGACGCTCGAACTCGATATTGATCGCCTCGGAATGGCCGACCATCACCGGCACCCGCACGCAGGTGGCCACCAGCTTGATCGCCGGATCCAGGATCTTCTGGGTCTCGACGGTCATCTTCCACTCTTCCTTGGTGAAGCCGTCGTCCATGAAGGAGTCGATGTGGGGGATGACGTTGAAGGCGATCTGCTTGGTGAACTTCTTGGGCGGCGGGGCGCCGAGGACGAAGATGCCCTTGGTCTGGTCCCACAGCTCGTCCATGCCTTCCTTGCCGGCGCCCGACACCGATTGGTAGGTCGAGACCACCACCCGGTTGATCTTGGCGGCGTCGTGCAGCGGCTTCAGCGCCACCACCAGCTGCGCGGTCGAGCAGTTGGGGTTGGCGATGATGTTCTTCTTCATCTGCAGCACGGCGTCCGGATTCACTTCCGGCACCACCAGCGGCACGTCCGGATCCATCCGGAAGTGGCTGGAATTGTCGATGACGATCGGACCAGCCGCGCCGATCTTCTCGCCCCAGGCCTTGGAGATCGAGCCGCCGGCGCTCATCAGCACGATGTCGACCTTGGAGAAGTCGAACTGCTCCAGGTCCTCGCACTTGAGAATCTGATTGCCGAACGAGACTTCGATGCCAATGGATTTGCGGCTGGCGATCGCGTGCATCTTGTCCACGGGGAAGCTGACTTCCTCGAGGATGTTGAACATTTCGCGGCCCACATTGCCCGTGGCGCCGACCACGGCGACCCGGTAACCCATCGCAGCCTCCAGTTTTCACCTTTCCCGCCTGCAGTGGCGGGAGCGGACCCGTTACGCCGCGGAAGCCCCAGAAGCAAGAACAGGGTTTCTGACAGGGGGATTAGCGAGGCGGGGCGGGGCGCATAAAACCCTCTCCCTCCGGGAGAGGATTCTTCACCCGCGCGTCGATCTTGCGCGCCTTCAGGAAGTCGACGAAGGCCCGCAGCGGGCCCGGCATGTGGCGGCGGCTGGGATAGTAGAGATAGGGGCCGGAGAACGGCGGCAGCCAGTCGTCGAGCACGGTCTGCAGCCGCCCCGCCGCTATGCCTTCGGCCGCGAAGCCCTCGAAGGTGGCCAGCAGGCCCACCCCGGCCTCGGCGGCGCGCAGCTCCAGGTCGCCGCTGGTGGTGATCAGCGGCCCCTCCGGCGACACCCGGATGACCTCGCCGTCCTTCTCGAATTCCCAGTTGTAGCTGGTCCCGCTGGCGAAGCGGTGGCGGATGCAGGCGTGGGCCAGGACGTCGCGCGGATGGGTCGGGCGGCCGTGGGCGGCGAAATAGGCTGGCGATCCGACCACCACGAACCGCTGCGGTCCGCCCAGCGGCACGGCGATCATGTCCTTCTCCAGCCGCTCGTCATAGCGCACCCCGGCGTCGAAGCCGGCGGCCAGCACGTCGACGAAGCTGTCCTCGGCGGTGACCTCCAGGGTGATGGCCGGATGCAGCTTGAGGAAGTCGGCGACCAGGGCGGGCAGGACGATCCGCGCCACCACGGTCGGGACGTTGAGGCGCAGGGTCCCGGTCGGGCTGTCGCGGAACTGGTTGACCGCGTCCAGGGCCCCGGCCACCTCCGACAGCACCGGCGTCAGCCGCTCCAGCAGCCGCTGGCCGGCCTCGGTCGGGGTGACGCTGCGGGTGGTGCGGTTCAGCAGCCGCACGCCCAGCCGCTCCTCCAGCCGGCGCACCGCCTCCGACAGCGACGAGGCCGACACCCCGCGCAAGGTCGCCGCGCCACGGAAGCCGCGGGCCCGGGCCACGGCGGTGAAGGCGTCGAGATCGGCGAGGCTGGGCTCGGCCATTGTGCGGATATCCAAACAGTTCGTGCGGTGTTGAATGGATTATCGCACGCTCCGCGACGCTGCATAGTCCGGCCGTCAGATCCCGGCGCCGGTCGTCCGGCGCGGACCCTTCGGAGACTTCCATGCAACAGCGTCGACTCGGCGAGACCGGCCCCCGCGTTTCGGCCCTCGGCCTCGGGGCCATGGGCATGTCGGGCATGTACGGCCCGTCCGATCGGGCCGAGAGCCTCGCCACCGTCCACGCCGCCCTCGAGGCCGGCGTCACCCTGATCGACACCGGCGACTTCTACGGCATGGGCCACAACGAGATGCTGCTGGGCGAGGCCCTCAAGGGCCGCCGCGACCAGGCGGTGATCAGCGTCAAGTTCGGCGCCCAGCGCGACCCCGGCGCCGGCTGGATCGGCTTCGACGGCCGCCCCGCGGCGGTGAAGACCTCCCTGGCCTATACGCTGCAGCGCCTGGGCGTCGATCATATCGACATCTACCGCCCGGCCCGGCTGGACGCCGACGTGCCGATCGAGGACACCGTCGGGGCCATCGCCGACATGGTCCAGGCCGGCTATGTGCGCCATATCGGCCTGTCGGAAGTGGGGTCGGAGACCATCCGTCGCGCCGCCGCCGTGCATCCGATCGTCGACCTGCAGATCGAATATTCGCTGATCTCGCGCGACATCGAAGCCTCGGTCCTGCCCACCCTGCGCGAACTGGGCATCGGCATGACCGCCTATGGCGTGCTGTCGCGCGGCCTGATCAGCGGCCACTGGACCAAGGACGCCGCCAAGGCGCAGGCCGGCGACTTCCGCGCCTTCTCGCCGCGCTTCCAGGGCGACAATGTCGACAAGAACCTGGCCCTGGTCGAGGCGCTGCGGGCCCTCGCCGCCGCCAAGGGCGTCAGCGTCGCCCAGATCGCCATCGCCTGGGTGGCGGCCCAGGGCGACGACATCGTGCCGCTGGTCGGGGCCCGCACCCGCGAGCGGTTGGCCGAGTCGCT
>JAQGIN010000109.1 GCA_028291125.1 Caulobacter sp. | reverse complement strand
AGGATCTTGCGGCGCTCGGGCGTGGTCTGCGGATCGGCCTGGGTCTTGAAGCGGTCGATCTCCTCCATCAGCACCTCGTGGGTGACGCGGTTGAGCTTGAAGCGCAGCGACACCATAAAGCCGAAGGCCAACAGGGCCAGGGTGCCGGCCACCAGGATGGTCAGGATGGTGGT
The DNA here is from genome assembly GCA_028291125.1 of Caulobacter sp. Lineage (GTDB taxonomy): Bacteria > Pseudomonadota > Alphaproteobacteria > Caulobacterales > Caulobacteraceae > Caulobacter. The sequence continues at coordinate 8,103 of JAQGIN010000109.1, read as the reverse complement.
GACGGCTTCCGGGCTCTGGATCTTGGCCTTGGAGACGAATCCGCCCCATTCGAGGATCAGGCCGACCAAGGCGATGGCGGCGGCCTGCATGGTCTTGCGGATGAAGGTCATCACCCCGGCGAAGGCCCCCTCGCGGCGCTTGCCGGTCACCGCCTCGTCGACGTCGGCCATGTAGTTGTAGACGTTCCACGGAATGTAGTTGAGGCCGCCGCGGCCCAGGCCCGCCAGCAGCACCGGCAGCAGCATCCAGCTTAGCAGGTGGGTCGGCGAGATCAGATAGAGGGCCAGGAAGCCCAGCACCGCCACGGCGTAGAAGCTGACCGCCAGCCGGTAGGAAGGGGCGGGGTGGATGCGCAGGATCAGCCAGATGAAGCCGGCCACCGCCGCCAGCTGGGCGAAGGCCATGGTCCCCATGAAATTGCCGGCGTCGGCGGCGGTGGCGCCCAGGGCGAAGACCACGAAGAACACGAACACGCCGTTGAAGATGTCCTGGCTGATATAGCCGCCCAAATACATCCCCAGGTGCTGGCGGAAGGCGCGGATGCGCAGGGTCGAGAACAGGTTGGCGTACAGCGCCTTGAAGCTGTCCCACAGCGACAGCTTGCCCTCGCGCACCGGGATGCCGGTCTCGCTGGGCGGCCGCTCCCAGGTGAACAGATAGACGAACAGGGCGGTGACCATGAAGGTGATCGAGGCGCCGATCCCCAGCACCAGGAAGGTGTTGGGCGAGTCCTTGCCCAGGTGGTTGACGATCGCCGCCGGCAGGAAGCCGGCCAGGATGGCCGAGGCCTGGGCGAACAGGATGCGGCAGCCGGCGAACTTGGCCTTGACCCGGTAGTCCTTGGACATCTCGGCCGCGAGCGTCTCGTAGGGGATCAGTTCGAAGGCGTAGACCAGTTCGAACAGCACATAGGTGACGAGATAGAACCAGAAGGTCTGGCCGCTGATCCACATGATCGCGAAGCTGGGCAACAGAGGGATGGCGGCCAGCACGAAGAACCGCCGCCGCCCGAATTTGCGGCCCAGCCTGGTGTTGTAGAAGTGGTCCGACAGGTGGCCGACCAGCGGGCTGAACACCGCGTCGAGCAGCCGGGCGATGGCGAAGATCGCCGTCGCCTGCACCGCCGAGAGGCCGCAGAAGGTGGTGTAGAAGAACAGCACCCAGCCGCTGATGATGGCCATCGCTCCAGCCCCGAACAGGTCGTTCGAGCCGTAGGCGAGGTAGTTGATCAGCTTGACCTTACGCGGCTGCATGGTCGTTCCACCCGTCATTGGTTTCTTGTCCTTGGCCGCTCGGCGGCGGTGGTGGGAGCTAGATGAAGGCGCGCTGGAACTCGCCCAGCGCCAGGATGGCCAGCGACTGGCCGTAGGGCATCGAGGTCAGGGGGATGTCGCGATAGCCCTGCAGGTCGTTGAACACCGGGGTGCCGAACGACACCTGCTGCAGCTCGCCCTTGGCGTCGATATTGGCCAGCACGCCGTGGATCGCCTTCAGGGCGACGCCCTCGTAGTCCTTGCCGACATAGCGTTTGCGGATCGCCTTGAGGATGCCGTAGGCGAAGCCGGCGGTGGCCGAGGCCTCAAGGTACGAGGTCTTGTCGTCGACCAGGGTGCGCCACAGGCCGGTCTCGGCGTCCTGGTAGCGGGCCAGGGCCTTGATCTGGGCTTCCAGGGTGTCGATCAGGAAGACGCGCAGGGCGTCGCCTGGCGGCAGGTCGAGCAGTTCGATGAATTCCGGGATGGCGATGGTCACCCAGCAATTGCCACGGGCCCACAGGGCGTCGGCGAAATTGTGCCGGCCCTCGAAGGTCCAGCCGTGGAACCACAGGCCGGTCTTGCGGTCGGCCAGATATTTGATGTGGACCATGAACTGGCGCTTGGCCTCCTCGACGAAGTCGTCGCGGCCCAGCAAGAGGCCGATCTTGGCCAGGGGCAGCACGCTCATCATCAGGGTGTCGTCCCAGAGCTGGCCGGGATTGACGCTGTTGAAGACGATGTGCTGGAAGCCGCCTTCCTCGGTGCGCGGGCCCTCGTACATGATGTAGTCGGCCCAGGTCTCCAGATAGGGCAGATAGCTGTTCTCGCCGGTCTCCTCGTAGAGATAGGCCAGGGTCAGGAACGGCGAGACGGTGTTGATGTTCTTGGTCGGGGTGCCGGCCTCGAAGCGGTTCTTGAACCAGTCGGTCATGATCTCGAAGGCGCGCTCGTCGCCGGTGGCCTCGTACAGCTTCCACAGGCCGTACAGGCCGATGCCGTGGGTCCATTCCCAATCGTTCCAGCCCTTGGTGTCGATCACCCGGCCGTCGTCGAGGCGCAGCAGGAACTCCCCGGTCTCGTCGGTGATGTCGACGAGGTTGCCGATCAGCAGGGCGATCTTGGCCTTGATGTCGGCGGCGGTGACGCCGTGGGCGAGGTTGGGCACTGTGGTCTCCTTGGCAAGCTAGGCGCGGACGCGGACCAGGGCGTCGCCTTGGGCGCGCGCCTGGACCCGTTGTCCGGGTTCGAGATCGAGGCGCAGCTGGCTGCGCCCATAGGTGAGGATGTGGCGTCCCGCGGCCGTGGCCGAGACGGTGGCGATGTCGAGCCTACCGTCCCTCCACGCCAGGTCGATGGCGGCGCCGCCGCGGGCCCGCAGGCCGGTGACCTTGCCGGTCGGCCAAGCCTTGGGTAGGGCGGGCAGCAGCAGGATCTTGCCGTTGTAGCTCTGCATCAGCATCTCGGCGATCCCGGCGGTCCCGCCGAAATTGCCGTCGATCTGGAACGGCGGATGGGCGTCGAACAGGTTGGGATAGGTGCGATCGGGCCGCAGCAGCAGCTTGAGAATGTCGTGGGCGTGGTCGCCGTCGCGCAGCCGCGCCCACAGGTTCAGCCGCCAGCCGATCGCCCAGCCGGTGGAGTCGTCGCCGCGGATCTCCAGGGTCCGCTTGGCGGCGGCCGCCAGGGCGGGCGTGGTGTCGAGGTCGATCTGGCTGGACGGGAACAGGCCGTACAGGTGCGAGACGTGGCGGTGGTGGATGTCCTTGGCCCCGGCGTCCCAGTCCTCCATCCACTCCTGAAGTTGGCCCTGGGCGCCGATGCGGTCGGCGGGCAGGCGCTCGCGGACGGCGGCGACCTGGCGGGCGAAGGCCGTGTCGACGCCCAAGGTCTTGGACGCGATGGCGACATGAGCGAACAGGTCGCGCAGCAACTGGCGGTCCATGGCCGGTCCGGCCGTCAGGGTCGAGCCATGGCCATGGTCGTTCTCGGGCGACATCGACGGCGCGGTGACCAGTTGGCCGGACTTGGGATCGACCACCAGGGTGTCGAGGAAGAACTGGGCCGCCCCCTTCAGCAGCGGATAGAGCCGCTTCAGATAGGCGGGGTCGCGGCCGTAGTCATAGTGGTCCCACAGGTTCTGCAGCAGCCACACCCCACCCATCGGCCATAGACCATAGGCGGCCGCGTCGACCGGCGTCGTGGCTCGCCACAGGTCGGTGTTGTGGTGCGCCACCCAGCCGCGCGCGCCGTACATCACCTTGGCGGTGCGGGCCCCGGTGATCGACAGATCCTCGACCATGCGCAGCAGAGGCTCGACGCAGTCGGCCAGGTTGGTCGATTCCGCCGGCCAGTAGTTCATCTCGGTGTTGACGTTGATCGTCCACTTCGACCCCCACGAGGGGTTGGTCTTCTCGTTCCAGATCCCCTGCAGATTGGCCGGCTGAGTCCCGGGGCGCGAACTGCTGATCAGCAGGTAGCGGCCGTACTGGAAGTACAGGGCCGCCAGGGCCGGGTCGTCGCCCGCCGCGAAGGCGGCGACGCGGACGTCGGTGGGAAGGGCGGCGGCCGGGGTGGTCCCGAGATCCAGCGACACCCGGCGGAACAGCCGGCGGTGCTCGGCCTGGTGGGCGTCCAGCAGTTGGGGCCAGGTCTTGGCGGCGGCCGCGGCGATCTGGGCGCGGGTGATCGCCCGCGGGTCGCCGCTGACGTCGTCGAAGCGCTTGTAGCCGGTGGCGGCGGCGATCAGCAGCACCACCTCGTCGGCCCCCTGGATGGAGAGGCCGCCCTCGCGGACCGTGACCCTGCCGCCGGTGGTCATGGCCTTCAGCCGCACCGCGAACGGCAGCCGGCCCTCGACGCCCTCCAGGGTCGGGCTGAGGCCGTGCATGACCACGGTCCCGTCCTGCACGTCGAGTTCGGCCGCCTGCGGGGTGGTCAGCGCCACCTGGCAGGTGATGCGGCCCTTGGCCGGCGCGCTCAGCCGCACGGCGATCACCTGATCGACCGGCGAGGCGATCACCTCGCGCACATGGGTCGCGCCGGCCAGCTGGAAGCTGGTCCGCGCCACCGCGCCGTCGAGGTCGAGCTCTCGGCGGTAGGCGGTGTGGTTGTCCAAGGCCGGGAACAGGATCAGCAGATCGCCCAGGGTCTGATAGCTGGGCAGCTTCAACGGGCGACCCATCATCTTGGCGTTGGCCAGGTCCTGGGCTTCTTTGTATTGGCCGGCGAAGATCAGCCGGCGGACCTCGGGCAGGGCGGCCAGGGCCTCGGGATTGTTCGGATCATAGGGACCGCCGGCGAAGAAGCTGTCCTCGTTCAGCTGGATGCGCTCGGTCGAGACGCCGCCGAACACCATGCCGCCCAGACGGCCGTTGCCGACCGGCAGGGCTTGGACCCATTCGTCGGCCGGCTTTGGATACCACAGGGTCGGGCCGTCGGGTCCGGCTTGGGCCCGCGCCGCGCCGGCGGACGCGCCGGCCAGGGCGAGCGCTCCAGCGGCGGCCAGGGCGTCGCGGCGGGTGAGATCGGCGGTGGTCATGGGCGATACTCCGGGGCGGGGACCTTGGACACCGACACGCCGCCGCGCACGGTGCGCAGATTGACCAGCTTCACCGCCTCCAGGGCGTCGCCCGGCGCGCCGTCGCTGGTCACCGCCAGGGCCAGGGTGTTGTCGCCGTTGAGATCGACGATGCCGGTCGGCAGGGTGAAGGTTCGCTGTGGCCCGACATGGGCGATGAACTGCCCCATGTTCCAGCCATTGACGAAGATCAGCACCCGGTAGCGGCCCGGTGAGCGCGGCGTGGCCGGATCGCCGATGGTCAGGCCCAGCGACACGTCGTGGCCCTTGGGGGCGTCGAGCTTGAAGGTGGTGCGATACCAGGTGGTGCCGACCGCCGGCTTGGTCTCGGGCAGGGTCGCCTTGGCCCAGGCGGCGTCGGGGAAGCCGGGCAGGGACCAGCCGTCGCGCTCGCCGGCCAGGCCGCCGTTATTGACCACGCCGCGCACCGGATCGGCGATGTCCTCGCCGCCCTTATTGCCCTGGATCTTCCAGGCGATCGGGATCGAGAAGCTGTTGCCGGTCGGACTGGCCAGCGAGGCGGAGATCAGGCCGCGCGCCTCCTTGTGGGCGTCGTCGGCGTCGAGGTCCCAGTTGTAGCCGTTGTTGCGCACCATCACCGACAGCAGGTGCGGACCGGTCCCGCGCAGCGTTTCGGGGATCTGGAAGGTGGCGACGCCGGTGGTGATCGGCCGCGGCAGGCCGCCGTCCAGTTCGTGCTGGCCGAGGAACTGGCCGTCCAACCAGACCTGCAGCATCCCCGCGCCGCCGGCCCCGTAGTGCAGGGTTAGGCTCGTGGCCGCGCCGTCGCCCGCGTAGCGGCCGCGGTACCAGACGTCGCCGTGGTGGAAGCCGTAGGCGGCCATGTCGAGGGCCGGTTGGCCCTGGGGGCCGCGGACGGTGCTGTAGCTGCGGCCAGTGGTCGCCTTCCAGCCGCTGTCGTCGAAGGCGGGGTCGGCCTCCGGCGAGCCGGGAGCGACGCGCCATTCGGCCTTCGTCAAATTGGGCAAGGTCACGGCCGCCGGGCCGGGCAAGGCCCGCGTGGCCGTCAGGCTGCCGGACGCCGTGCGCTGGACCGCCAGCTTGCCGCCGTTCCAACTCACGGTCTTGACGCTCGCCGGGGCGAACACCTCCAGCGGGGTGTCCTTGTCGGTGTCGCCGGTCAGCGCCAGGGTCACGCCCGTCAGGGCGGCGGTGCGCACGAGCACCGGGCCGCGCTGCAGCACCGGGCCGGCGGCGGTCTCCTGCCGCCAGAAGCCCTGGGCCGCGGCCTCGTCGCCGATCAGCAGCAGCAGCGGCGGGCGGCCGCCGCCGGTGATCCGCACCCGCGCCAGGCCGGCATGGTCGTAGGCGAGCTTGAGGTCGCCCTTGGCGGCGTCGAAGGCGGAGGTCACGGCGCCCTCCAGCACCTCGACGGTCGGGGCCGAGGCATAGCGCAGCACCGTCTCGCCCGCCTCGCCGGCGCGGCCGTAGAGCAGGGCGATGTCGCGGTCGTCCTGGCGCAGGTGGGTTTGGATCTCGGAGGTCGAATAGACCAGCCGCTGGCGCTCCAGATCATAGCTCGCCATCAGCAGCTTGCCGTCCTGGCCGTTCAGGCGCAGCGGCGCGACATAGTCGCCGTCCGGTGTGCTGATCTTGAAGGTGAAGCGATCGTCGGTGGTGGCGTTGGATGGATTGTGGACCGCGAAATAGAGGTGCGATCCGGTCATGGGGTTGCGGTTGTGATAGATCCGCACCGCCTCGGACGAGGCCTTGACCGGGGCGGCGATCTCCATGGCGCTGACGTCATCGACGCTGTGCAGGAACTGGCCCAGCTGCTTCAGCGTCGCCAGCTTGGGCCGCAGGCCCCGCGCCTCGTCGATGCCCGCGCCATAGTCGTAGGAGGTGAACACCACCGGGGCCGGCAGCCAGCCCCAGGAAGCGCCGCCAAACGCGATGTAGAAGCTCTGCAGGGTCAGGCCGTTGGCGATGTTGGTCCCGTAGAACACCCGCTCGTAGCCCGAGCCGGTGCGCTGGGCGTTGCAGGCATAGGCGCCGTTGCTGCCCCAATAGTCGAACCAGCCGCCACCGAACTCGGCCGCGAAGCCGGGGGTCTCCGGCGAGGCGCTGGCCCCGCCCTTGGCCCCGCCGGGACCGTACAGGCCCCAGTCGGGCGCGAGGCCGGGCTTGCCGGGGGTGGCGTCGACGCCGCAGGCCCCGCCGGGATAGCCGTCGAAGGCGTAGAGGTCGGTCGGGCCCGGCAGCGTGCCCGGGACCTTGGAGCTCTTGGGGACCCAATAGCCGTTGCGCCCCTTGTCGTTGTGGAAGATCGGCACCGTGATCCCGTCGCGCCGGGCCTTGTCGTACAGCCACTGCATGTAGCGCTGCTGGGTGGGGCCGATGACGTCGAGCTCGTTCTCGATCTGGTCGAGGATCACCGTGCCGCCGCCGTCGGTCAGCTGATGGCGGGCGATGACGGCGTTGATCTGGCTCATCCACTCGTCGGCGGCGGCGATGTATTCCGGGGCGTCGGTGCGGGCCCGGGCGCTCTGGTTGACCAGCCAGCCGGGAAAGCCGCCGCGGCTCAGCTCGGCGTTCACATAGGGGCCGCCGCGGGTGATGACATAGAGGCCCTCTTCCTTGGCCATGGTCAGCACGCGATCCATGTCGCGCACGCCCTGGAAGTCGTAGACCCCCTGTTTGGGCGAGTGGTAGCCCCAGTCGAAATAGAGGGCGACGGTGTTGTAGCCGCTGGCCTTCATCTTCTGCAGGATGTCGCGCCACAGGTCGGGACTGGGCAGGCGGAACGGGTGGATCTCGCCGCTCCAGATCACCGTCCGTTCGCCATCGACCATCAGCGAGTGCTTGTCCCAGGTGATGGTGTGGACGGGCTTCTTCGGCTCCGACTTGACGGCCGGAGCGGCGTCCTCGCGCAGCACGGTGAAGTGTCGTACCGTGCCGGAAAGTTCAATGAGTTCCGTCTTCTGCGTCCAACTCCTAAAGCCGTCGCGGCTGTCGCTGAACCAGTAGCGCTTGGCCGCGTACTCGTCGAAATAGATCCGCCAGGCGCCGTCGGGCGCGCGGGTGATCGCCGGCCCCTCGACGAACTTGCCCCAGCCCGCCCAGTCGCCGGACCCCTTCAGCGTCCACGGGCCTTCCAGGGCCGGGGCGGTGGCCAACTCGATGAACTTGCTGGTCTCGTTCTTGGCGAAGGCGTTGTAGAGGCCGCCGGCCTTGACCACGAAGGTGTCGATATAGTTGGGACCCAGGCCGCTGAGCGGCCGCTGCGCGCTCCAGGCCGCCAGGGTCGG
>JAQGIN010000100.1 GCA_028291125.1 Caulobacter sp. | reverse complement strand
CCAGGGCCACCATCGACTCGGCCGAGCGAATATAGACGTCGAGCGGCGCCTTGACCTGCTCCAGGGCGGCGCGGCTGGTCGGATCGCGCGCCAGGGCGTCGTTGTCGGCGATGGCCTTGCGGAAGGTTTCGGCGTGGGATTTGAGGTCCTTGCGGACCTCGTCGACGGAGATGCCGGAATTGGTGTCGCCGGCTAGCAGGCTCGACAGCACGTCGGCGCGCAGGGCGTCGTGCATCATGTCGGCTTCCATGTGGTTGCGCAGCACGGCGGCCGAGACGTTAGCGTCGTCGAGCGCATGGTGCAGGCGGGTCGTCGACCACAGGCCCGCCGCGCCGCTGGCCGTGCTGAGCAACATGACCGCAACGCCCGCGCCCATCACCTTGTGGTTGATCGTCCGCAACATAGGGTAGTCCTTCGGTCCCGCCTGGATAAGACAATCTCCACTCACGAGGTTAACGCGGCCTTCTCGGGGCGGCGACGAAGCGACATCAACCCCGAGAAACACGAATGCTGAGACAAAAGGCCGCGCCCGCAATTCTTTAATCGGTGCTTCAAACCCTCCGGGTACTTGGTGGTCCAGGAACTGGGACCATCATGACTTCATCTAGATCCATTTTCGCGACCGTGATCGGCGCGGTCCTGCTCGGCTTCGGCGCTCCGGCCCTGGCCGATGACGGCGCCTGGTCGCATACGCTGGTCTATACGGCCGACGTCATGGGAACGGTCAGCGGCGGGACGACCCACGCCGGCCGCGCCCTGGACAATCTCGACCTGATCATCGACGGCGATCTCGACAAGGCGTTCGGCTGGCGCGGCGTGACGCTGCACGCCTACGGACTCAACAATACCGGCGGCAAGCCGAACGATCTGGCCGGCACGCTGCAGGGGGTCGACAATATCGAGGTCGACCGGCCGCGGGGCCGGCTCTACGAGCTGTGGCTGCAGGCCAGGCTGGCCGACGGCAAGGTCTCGGCCCTGGCCGGGCTCTACGACCTCAACAGCGAGTTCTATTCGACCGAGGCCTCCGGCCTGCTGCTGGCGCCGCCGTTCGGGATCGGCTCGGAATTCGCCGCGACGGGACCCAACGGGCCGTCGATCTTTCCCTCCACCGCCCTGGCGGTGCGACTGAAGATCAGCGGTGAGGGCGGGCGCTACGCCCAGGCGGCGATCCTCAACGCCCGGGCCGCGACGCTGGGCGATCCGGACGGACCGTCGACCGACTTCGACCACGGGGCCCTGGTGATCGCCGAGGCCGGCGTCGGGAGCGACTGGCGGCTGGCGGTCGGCGCCTGGGGCTATACCCACGGCCAGCCCGACCTGCGCGCCCTCGCGCCCGACGGCCAGCCGGCGCTCAGCGATGCGCGCGGCGGCTACGCGCTGGTGGAATATCCGCTCGTCGCCGGCGGCGAGGGGCGGGCCGGCGTCCGCGGTTTCGTGCGGATCGGCGTCTCCGACGGCGACACCACGCCCTTCAACTCCGGCTGGCAGGCCGGGATCCTGGTCGACAAGGTCTTTCCCTCGCGCCCCGACAGCGCCTTTTCCATCGGGCTGGAGCGAGGGGCGCTGTCGTCGAAACAGCGCGCCAACACCCGCGACCAGGGCCTGGCGGCGGCCCGCGCCGAGTCGAGCGTCGAGCTGACCTATTCAGACCGCTTGACCAAGCGGCTGACCATGCAACCCGACCTGCAGATCATCCGCCAGGCGGGCGGCGATCGCGATGCGCGCCGGGTCGTGGTCATGGGCCTGCGGCTGACCGTCGAGCTCAACTAAGCCCCTGGCGCGATACGCGAAATCGCCGGCGCCCGAACGAAAAGTCGTTGTAAGACAACGTTGTCATTGGAAAACGTGTCGAAAATTCCAACGGCCAGCGCAACTCAAACCGCCAGTGGACGCGTTCTTTGACAAGATGCTAGTGAACCCCCGCACATTGCAGTGCGGGATGGGTTCGCGCCTGTCCCTGGCCTTGATGGTCCCGTCAGAGGGCCGCGGGCCGATCTTCACTTATCGCAGGGTGAGCCAGACATGCCGGTAGAGACGCTGACCAAGGCCCGTTGGGTGTACGCGTTCGGAGGCGGCGGCGCCGACGGCGACGCCTCGATGAAGAACCTGCTGGGCGGCAAGGGGGCCAATCTGGCCGAGATGTCGTCGCTGGGCCTGCCCGTGCCCCCCGGCTTCACCATCACCACCGAGGCTTGCGTCCACTACTACGCCAACGGCAAGCAGTACCCGGCCGAGCTGGCGCAGCAGGTCAAGGACGGGCTGGCGGCGGTCGAAAAGATCACCGGCAAGGCGTTCGGCGACGTGGCCAATCCGCTGCTGGTCTCGGTGCGCTCCGGGGCCCGGGCCTCGATGCCCGGAATGATGGACACCGTGCTCAATCTCGGCCTCAACGACGAGACCGTCGAGGGCCTGGCCAAGCTGTCGGGCGACCGCCGCTTCGCCTATGACAGCTATCGCCGCTTCATCCAGATGTACTCCAATGTCGTGCTCGACCTGGAGCACCACCTGTTCGAGGAGATCCTCGACGACCACAAGGGCCGGCTGGAGGTCAGCGTCGACACCGCCCTGAGCGCCGACGACTGGGCCGCCGTGATCAAGGACTACAAGGCCGCCGTCAGCGGCGCCCTGGGCAAGCCGTTCCCGCAGGACGCCCAGGAACAGCTGTGGGGCGCGGTCGGAGCGGTGTTCGCCAGTTGGATGAACGACCGGGCCAAGTTCTACCGCCGCATGCACGACATCCCCGAGGCCTGGGGCACCGCCGTCAACATCCAGTCGATGGTGTTCGGCAATATGGGCGAGACCTCGGCCACCGGCGTGGCCTTCACCCGCAACCCGTCCAACGGCGACAGCCGCCTCTATGGCGAGTTCCTGATCAACGCCCAGGGCGAGGACGTGGTGGCCGGCATCCGCACGCCGCAGTCGCTGACCAAGGCCGCCCGCGAGGAGATGGGCGACGTCGTTCCGTCGATGGAAGAGGCGATGCCGACCGTCTTCCAGCAGTTCAAGACCGTGGTCGAGACGCTGGAGCGCCACTACCGCGACATGCAGGACATCGAGTTCACCGTGGAGCAGGGCAAGCTCTACATGCTGCAGACCCGCAACGGCAAACGCACCGCCAAGGCGGCGCTGAAGATCGCCGTCGACATGGCCGCCGAGGGGGTGATCACCCGCGAGGAGGCCATCGGCCGGGTCGAGCCGGGCTCGCTGGACCAGTTGCTGCACCCGACCATCGATCCCAGCGCCCAGCGCGACGTCATCACCACCGGCCTGCCGGCCAGCCCCGGGGCCGCCACCGGCAAGATCGTCTTCACCTCCGACGCCGCCGAACACGCCGCCGCCGCCGGCGAGAGCGTGATCCTGGTGCGGGAAGAGACCTCGCCCGAGGACATCCACGGCATGCACGCCGCCCGCGGCATCATCACCGCCCGCGGCGGCATGACCAGCCACGCCGCCGTGGTCGCCCGCGGCATGGGCCGCCCCTGCGTCAGCGGGGCCGGAGACGTGTCGATCTTCCCCAAGGAAGGTCTGTTCCGCGCCAAGGGCCGCAGCTTCAAGGCCGGCGACATCATCACCATCGACGGCTCGACCGGCGAGATCCTGCTGGGCTCGCCGAAAATGATCGAGCCCGAGCTGACCGGCGACTTCGCCACCCTGATGGGCTGGGCCGACGGCGTGCGCCGCCTAAAGGTGCGCGCCAACGCCGAGACCCCGCTCGACGCCCGCACCGCCCGCCAGTACGGGGCCGAGGGCATCGGCCTGTGCCGCACCGAGCACATGTTCTTCGACGAGGACCGCATCGCCGCCGTGCGCGAGATGATCCTGGCCGACGACGAGGCCGGCCGTAGAGCCGCCCTGGCCAAGATCGCCCCGTTCCAGAAGGCCGACTTCGTCGAGCTGTTTACGATCATGGAAGGCCTGCCGGTCACCATCCGCCTGCTCGACCCGCCGCTGCACGAATTCCTGCCGCATTCGGAGGAGGACGTGGTCGCCGTCGCCAAGGCCACCGGCCTGGACGCCGACAAGCTGATGCGCCGGGCCAAGGAGCTGCACGAGACCAACCCGATGCTCGGCCACCGTGGCTGCCGCCTGGGCGTGTCCTATCCCGAGATCTACGAGATGCAGGTGCGGGCGATCATCGAGGCGGCCTGCGACATCGCCAAGTCCGGCAAGACCGCGCCGATCCCCGAGATCATGCACCCGCTGGTCGCTAAGGGCGAGGAGATGAAGTACCTGCGCGAACTGACCGACCGCACCGCCAAGGCGGTGCTGGAAGAGCAGGGGATCACGATCGAATACACCGTCGGGACCATGATCGAACTGCCGCGCGCGGCCCTGCGGGCCGGCGACCTGGCCGTCAACGCCGAGTTCTTCAGCTTCGGCACCAACGACCTGACCCAGACCACCTTCGGCATCAGTCGCGACGACGCCGGCAAGTTCCTGGGCGCCTATCTCGACAAGGGCATCTTCGACAAGGACCCCTTCGTCAGCCTCGACCAGGAAGGTGTCGGTGATTTGATCCGCATCGCCGTCGAACGCGGCCGCGCCGCCCGCCCGGACGTCAAGATGGGCATCTGCGGCGAGCACGGCGGCGACCCGGCCTCGATCGCCTTCTGCGAGCGGGTCGGCCTGGACTACGTGTC
>JAQGIN010000078.1 GCA_028291125.1 Caulobacter sp. | reverse complement strand
CGGCTTCCAGGCCATGCTGATGTTCATGGTGCTGTACATGGTCGACGTCACCGGCTTCTTCGCCTGCCTGCAGGCGCTGTCGCGCGACGGCCGGCCGCTGGAGACCATCGACGACATGGCCGGCCTGGTGAAGGACCGCCCGGGCATCGCCCTGGCGATGACCGCGTTCTCGCTGTCGGCCCTGGGCCTGCCGCCGTTCTCGGGCTTCTGGGCCAAGTTCTATGTGTTCAAGGCAGCCCTCGCCACCGGCGACGTCTTGATGCAGTGGGCGGCCGTGCTCGGCCTGGTCGGCAGCGTCGTGGCGGCCTTCTATTATCTGCGGCTGATCAAGGCGATGTGGTTCGACGGTTCGGCCGGCCAGGTCGACAAGCCGCAGGCCTCGGCCCGCGCCGTCGGCTTCGCCGCCGCCCTGTTCTCGTTCCCCGTCGTGCTGCTGGCCCTGGTCTGGCTGGATCCGCTGGCCCGGGCCGCCGCGGCGGCCTTCGGCCACGCGTGACGTGACGGGCCCCATCCCGCCGGGAGCTGGCCCGCCCATCGTCGTCCTCGACGAGATCGACTCCACCAACGCCGAGGCCCGCCGTCGCGCCGAAGCGGGGGAGGCGGGGCCGGTCTGGATCCTCGGCCTGCGGCAGACCGCCGGCCGCGGCCGGCGGGGCCGCGCCTGGGAGACCGGCGCGGGCAACCTCGCCGCCACCCTGCTGCTGGCCACCGACAAGCCGCCGGGGGAAGCCGCCCAGCTGTCGTTCGTCGCCGCCCTGGCGGTGGCCGACCTGGTCTCGACCTATGTCCCGGCCTCGCTGGTCGCCCTGAAATGGCCCAACGACCCGCTGGTGGCGGGCTTGAAGGTCAGCGGCATCCTGATCGAGTCCGGGGCCCGGCCGGACGGCGGCCTGTGGGTCGCGGTCGGGGTCGGGGTCAATCTGGCCCGCGCGCCGCAGGCCGCCGAGCGCCCGGCCACGGCCCTGCCCAACCACATGCTGGGCCCGCCGCCGTCGCCGATCGAGGCCATCGAGGGCCTGGCCGCCGCCTTCGCCCGCTGGTTCGACGTCTGGACCCGCCTGGGCTTTCCCGCCATCGCCGACGCCTGGACCGCGCGCGCCCACGGCCTGGGCGCGCCCTGCACGGCCCGCCTGGCCGAGGAAACCGTCGACGGGATCGCCGAAGGGCTGGACGCCGACGGCGCCTTGCGTCTTCGTCTCGCCAGTGGCCAGGTTCGTCGGATCACCGCCGGCGACGTCTTTTTCGGAGGGGCCTCCTGATGCTGTTGGCCATCGAACAGGGCAACACCAACACCATGTTCGCCATCCATGATGGCCAGGAGTGGATCGCCCAGTGGCGCTCGGCCACCGAGAGCACGCGCACGGCCGACGAATACGTGGTCTGGCTGTCGCAGCTGCTGTCGATGCAGGGCCTGGGCTTTCGGGCCATCGACGCCTGCATCATCTCCAGCGTCGTGCCGCAGTCGATCTTCAACCTGCGCAACTTGGCGCGGCGCTATTTCAACGTCGAGCCGCTGGTCATCGGCGAGAACGCCAAGCTGGGCGTCGACGTCCGCATCGACAAGCCGTCCGAGGCCGGGGCCGACCGCCTGGTCAACGCCGTCGGGGCGCACATGGTCTATCCCGGCCCGCTGATCGTCATCGACAGCGGCACCGCCACCACCTTCGACATCGTCGGCGCCGACGGCGGCTTCGAGGGCGGCATCATCGCCCCGGGGATCAATCTGTCGATGCAGGCGTTGCATGAGGCGGCCGCCAAGCTCCCCCGCATCGCCATCCAGCGGCCGTCCGGCGGCCGCATCGTCGGCACCGACACCGTCAGCGCCATGCAATCGGGCGTGTTCTGGGGCTATATCTCGCTGATCGAGGGCCTGGTGGCCCGGATCAAGGCCGAGCGCGCCGAACCCCTGACCGTAGTCGCCACCGGCGGCGTCGCTTCACTCTTCGAGGGCGCCACGCCCTGCATCGACCACTTCGATCCCGATTTGACCATCCGCGGTCTCCTCGAAATTCATCGCCGCAACACCCATCTAGAGTCTCAATGACAAAATCCCGCACCAAGACACACCCTGACGACGAGCTCGTCTTCCTGCCGCTCGGCGGGTCGAACGAGATCGGCATGAACTTCAATCTCTATGGCTTCGGGCCGGCGACCAACCGCAAATGGATCGTCGTCGACCTGGGGGTCACCTTCGGCGACCAGACCACGCCGGGCGTCGAGATCATCCTGCCCGACCCCGAATTCATCGAGGCCTACAAGGATGACATCCTCGCCATCGTCCTGACCCACGCCCACGAGGATCACTTGGGCGCCGTGCACTGGCTGTGGCCGCGCCTCAGGGCCCCGGTCTACGCCACGCCGTTCACCGCCTTCCTGCTGCGCGAGAAGCTGCGCGACGCCGGCCTGCTGAACGAGGTGCCGATCACCGAGGTGCCGCTGAGCGGCAAGTTCACCATCGGTCCGTTCGACCTCGAGATGATCACCCTGACCCACTCGATCCCCGAGCCGAACGGCCTGGCGATCAAGACCCCGCTGGGCACCATCCTGCACACCGGCGACTGGAAGATCGATCCCGATCCGCTGCTGGGCGGCGTCACCGACATCGACGCCATCAAGCGCCTCGGCGACGAGGGCATTCTGGCCATGGTCTGCGACTCGACCAACGTCTTCGTCGACGGCCATGCCGGTTCGGAAGCCGACGTCCGCGTCGCCATGAACAAGCTGATCGCCAGCCTGAAGGGCAAGATCGCCGTCGCCTGCTTCGCCTCCAACGTGGCGCGCATGGACACCGTGATCCGCGCCGGCCAGGCCGCCGGCCGCAAGGTCTGCCTGGTGGGCCGCTCGATGCACCGGATGAGCGCCGCCGCCCGCCACGTCGGCCTGTTCCAGGGGCTGGAGCCCCTGGTCACCGACGACCAGGCCAAGCACATCCCCGAGGACCAGATCCTCTATCTGTGCACCGGCAGCCAAGGCGAGGCCCGCGCGGCCCTGGCCCGCATCGCCGAGGGCAGCCACCCGCACGTCAAGCTGTCGCAGGGCGACCACGTGATCTTCTCCTCGCGGGTCATTCCCGGCAACGAGATCCCGATCCGCAACCTGCAGAACAATCTCGCCGACCGCGGCGTGCGGCTCTACACCGAGCGCGACCATCCGGGCATCCACGTCTCGGGCCACCCGTGCCGCGACGAGCTGAAGGAAATGTACCAGTGGGCCCGGCCGCAGATCGCCGTCCCGACCCATGGCGAGCGCCGCCATCTGCTGGAACACGCCGCCTTCGCCAAGGACCTGCAGGTGCCGCAGGCCATCAGCCCGCGTAACGGCGACATGGTCCGCCTGGCCCCCGGCCACGCCGAGATCATCGACGAGGTGCCGGCCGGCCGGCTCTATGTCGATGGCGGGGTGGTGACGCCGCAGAACGGCGACGCCCTGCGCGAGCGCCGTCACGCCTCGTTCAACGGCGTGCTGACGGTGACCGTGGTCATGGACAGCCGCGGCAAGGTGGTCTCCGGGCCGGAAGTGCGGGCCCTGGGCCTGGCCGGCGACGCCGACTATCCGCTGCAGACCGCGCTGGACGACCTGGCCGACGAGGCCATCGACGCCTTCAAGCGCCTGAAGGGCGACGAGCGCGACAATGACGACATCATAGAGATGGCCGTCTCCCGCTCGGTGAAGAAGGCCGCCTACCGCATCTGGGAACGCCGGCCGGTGGTCGAAACCACGGTGATGCGGATCTAGTCTTTCCTAACGCCGGGGCAGGGGTCTAGACCTGCCTCGGCGCGAGGACGGAGAACGCGATGATCGGCAAGCTCAACCATGTCGGGGTGGCCACCCCCTCGATCGACGCCTCGCTGGCGATGTATCGCGACCTGCTGGGCGCCACCTCGCACACCGACAAGTGGGCGATGCCCGAGCAGGGCGTCTGGGTGTGCTTCGTCAACCTGCCCAACGCCCAGATCGAGCTGATCGAACCCTATGGCGAGGCCTCGCCGATCCACGGCTTCCTGGCCAAGAACCCCAAGGGCGGCCAGCACCACATCTGTTTCGAGGTCGAGGACATCTACGCGGCCCGCGACGCCCTGGTGGCCAAGGGCGCGACGGTGCTGGGCGAGCCGCGCATCGGCGCCCACGGCACCCTGATCATCTTCGTCCACCCCAAGGACATGGGCGGCCAGCTGGTCGAACTCATGGAAACGCCGAAGGAGGCGCACTGATGGGACCGATCACCGGCATCGCCATCTATCTGACCATCTGGTGGACCGCGCTGTTCTGCATCCTGCCGATCGGCATCCGCAGCTATCACGACATGGGCATCGACCCGCCGCACGGGGCCGACCCCGGCTCGCCGGTCAATCCCAACCTCAAGCGCAAGTTCTTCACCACCACCTGGGTGTCGACGGTGCTGTTCGCGCTGCTGTGGCTGACCATCCGCTTCCACTGGATCAACCTGCCGGCCCTGCCGGCCAGCTACTGATTTTCGGCCAGTGCTCAAGTCTTGGGCGGCGGGCGCGAAACGTGCCGGCATTCGCCCAAACCTTGGGCGAAAGGCGTCGAATGGAGCGCTGTCAGCGTAAAGCCATGCCCCAACAGCCGTTCGCGACCTAGGGTCGAGGTCACGGAGCCGGCCTCGGTCGGTTCGTTCGTGGCGTCTTCCCCGACGATGAACTTGCAGGCCGCGCGATCGAAATCGCGCGGCCTTCTTTTCGTCCGCGTCATCTTTTGGCCGCGCGCGTTGCCAAGTTGAGCGTGGAAGGGCTATTCCACGCCCTTCGCCATTTGACTGGAGACGTCCGACGCATGCGCCTTTCGCGCTATTTCCTGCCGGTGCTGAAGGAAGCCCCGTCCGACGCCCAGATCGTCTCCCACCAGCTGATGCTGCGGGCCGGCATGATCCGCCAGGAGGCGGCTGGCATCTATGCCTGGCTGCCGCTGGGCCTGCGGGTGCTGCGCAAGATCGAGCAGATCGTTCGTGAAGAGATGGACCGCGCCGGCGCCGTCGAGCTGTTGATGCCGACCCTGCAGCTGGCCGACCTGTGGAAGGAATCCGGCCGCTATGACGCCTATGGCCCGGAGATGCTGCGCATCACCGACCGCCACGAGCGCGAGCTGCTGTATGGCCCGACCAACGAGGAGATGATCACCGAGATCTTCCGCGGCTCGGTGAAGAGCTACAAGGACCTGCCCAAGAACCTCTACCACGTGCAGTGGAAGTTCCGCGACGAGCGCCGCCCGCGGTTCGGGGTGATGCGCGGCCGCGAATTCCTGATGAAGGACGCCTACAGCTTCGACCTCGACGAGGCCGGGGCGGTGCGGGCCTATAACCGCATGTTCGTCGCCTATCTGAACCTGTTCGGGCGCATGGGGCTGAAAGCGGTGCCGATGCGCGCCGACACCGGCCCGATCGGCGGCGACCTGTCCCACGAATTCATTGTCCTGGCCGAGACCGGCGAGAGCGAAGTGTTCTGCCATAAGGCCCTGGTCGAGATGGGCGCCCCCGGCCCCGACGTCGATTGGGACGGCGATCTGCAGGCCCATGTCGACCAGCGCACCGCCCTCTACGCGGCGACCGAGGAGATGCACGACGCCGCCAAGTTCGAGCAGATCCCGCAAGGCGACCGGCTGTCGGCCCGCGGCATCGAGGTCGGCCACATCTTCTCGTTCGGGACCAAGTATTCCGAGCCGATGAGGGCCCTGGTCACCGGGCCGGACGGCAAGGACGTGCCGGTGCAGATGGGCTCCTACGGGGTCGGCGTCTCGCGCCTGCTGGGGGCGATCATCGAGGCCAGCCACGACGACGCCGGCATCATCTGGCCGGAGTCGGTGGCCCCGTTCGATGTCGGCCTGATCAATCTGCGGCAGGGCGACGCGGCCTGCGACGCGGCCTGCGAGGCCGCCGAGAAGGCCCTGACGGCGGCCGGCAAGAGCGTGCTCTATGACGACACCGACGCCCGCGGCGGCGGCAAGTTCGCGACCATGGACCTGATCGGCCTGCCCTGGCAGGTGATCATCGGCCCCAAGGGCGTCGCCGAGGGCGTCGTCGAGCTGAAGCATCGCGCCACCGGCGACCGCGCCACCGCGCCGCTGGCGGCGGTGATCGCCCAGATCACGGCGGGCAAGGTCGCCGCCCAGGTCGCCGGATGACCGACCAGGCCGCCGCCGCGCCGTTCAGCGCCTGGGAACGGGCCGTCGCCTGGCGCTATCTGCGCGCCCGGCGCAAGAACGGCGGCGTGGCGGTGATCTCGATCATCTCCTTCGTCGGGGTGATGCTGGCGGTGTTCGCCCTGATCACCGTGATGAGCGTGATGAACGGCTTCCGGGCCGAGCTGCTGGGCCGGATCCTCGGCTTCAACGGCCATCTCTACGTCCAGGCCCCGATGCTGAACGGGCCCGAGCGCGACATGGCGATCCGCGAGATCAAGGCGGTGCCCGGGGTGATCCAGGCCACGCCGATGGTCGAGGCCCAGGCCATGGCCATCGGCCCCAGCCAGATCGGCGGAGCCATCGTCCGCGGCGTCGCCCCGGCCGACCTGCGCGGCATGAAGATCATCGCCGGCAACCTCAAGCAGGGCTCGATCAACGGCTTCGGCGAGGGTGAATACGGCGGCGACCGGGTGCTGATCGGCGAGCGCATGGCGCGCAATCTCGGCGTCCGCGCCGGCGACCCCATCACCCTGATCTCGCCGTCCGGCCCGGCCACGGCGTTCGGGACCTCGACGCGCGAGAAGGACTACACGGTCGGCGGCATCTTCAGCGTCGGCATGAGCCAGTTCGACGAGGCCTTCATCTATATGCCGCTGAGTCAGGCCCAGCTGTTTTTCGGCCGCGACACCGCCATCGACTATGTCGAGATCAAGGTCGCCAATCCCGACGCGGTCGCCAAGCTGAAGCCGGCGGTCGAGGCGGCCAGCGGTCCCGGGGCCTTCGTCCAGGACTGGATGGACAAGAACCAGAGCTTCTTCACCGCCCTGCAGGTCGAGCGCAAGGTGATGCGGCTGATCTTGATGTTCATCGTCGCCATCGCCGCCATGAACATCATCTCCGGGCTGATCATGCTGGTGAAGAACAAGGGCCGCGACATCGCCATCCTGCGGACCATGGGGGCGGGGCAGGGGGCGATCCTGCGGATCTTCTTCATGTCCGGGGCCACCATCGGCCTGGCCGGCACCGCCGCCGGCCTGGCCCTGGGGGTGGCGTTCTGCGCCAACATCTCCGCCATCCAGAACTTCGTCGAGTGGCTGACCGGCACCGCGGTGTTCAGCGCCGACATCTATTTCCTCGCCCACATCCCGGCCAAGATCGACTGGTCGGAGGTCGGACTGGTGGTCGGCTGGTCGACCCTGATGAGCGTGGTGGCCACCCTGCCGCCGGCCTGGCGCGCCTCGCGCCTCGATCCGGTGGAGGCCCTTCGCTATGAGTGAGCCGGTCCTGTCCCTGCGCGGCGTCGAGCGGGTCTATGTCACCGAGGCCGGCAAGCTGCCGGTGCTGCGCGGCGTCGACCTCGACGTCTTCCCCGGCGAGGTGGTCGGGCTGATCGGGCCGTCGGGCTCGGGCAAGTCGTCGCTGCTACACGCCGCCGGCCTGCTGGAGCATCCCGACGCCGGGACCATCACCCTCGACGGCCGCGACTGCTCCAAGTTGTCGGAGCGGGCCCGCACCCGGGTGCGGCTGGGCACGGTGGGCTTCGTCTATCAGTTCCACCACCTGCTGCCCGAGTTCTCGGCGTTGGAAAATGTCGCCATGCCGCTGCGCATCGCCGGCCGGCCGTGGGACCAGGCCAACGCCCGCTCGCGGCTGCTGCTGTCGGAGTTGGGCCTGGCCGAGCGGGTCGACCACCAGCCGGCCCAGATGTCGGGCGGCGAGCAGCAGCGGGTCGCCCTGGCTCGCGCCTTGGCCAACGCGCCCAAGGTGCTGCTGGCCGACGAGCCGACCGGCAATCTCGATCCCCACACCTCCGGCCAGGTGTTCCAGTCGCT
>JAQGIN010000008.1 GCA_028291125.1 Caulobacter sp. | reverse complement strand
TGCTGGAGATCTGCGACGGGGCGATCGAGCAGCTCTTGACGGTCAATGTCGACATCGCCCACCGGCCGATCGACGCCGTCTCGCGGGTCAAGCTGATGCTGCAGGCCTATATGCGGTTCGCGCTCGACAATCCCAACACCTACCAGCTGGTGTTCTGCGCCTCGAGCGATGGCATCTCGGCCGACAAGCAGGTGACCACCGCCGCGCTCGGCGACCGCTGCTACGACGAGTTCAGCGCCCCGGTGCGCGAGCTCGCCGCTTCGGGGCGCCTGCGCACCGGCTCGGCCGACAGCGCCGCCCAGGCCCTATGGGCCGCCTGTCACGGCCTGGTGTCGCTGCTGATCACCAAGCCGGGCCGCGCCTGGGCCCCGGCCGACGAACTGATGGAGGTGATGCTCGACGGCCTGCTGTACGGGCTGGTCATCGACTGATCAGGATCGACGAAGGGGACACGGGCTCACCCCTCGCCGCCCGACTTCGATCATCCAGGCCGTGGGTGAGTGTGTGTCCTCGTCTATCGATTCTAGATCACCGCCCCCAGGATCCAGCCCTCTTCGGTCTCGGCGTCGACCACCAGGTCGGCCGGGGCGGTCTTGGAGGGTCCGAACAGGGCGGCCAGCTTGCCGGTCTCGTCGAGCTTGGCGAAATGCTCGGCCAGGCCGCGCACCTGGGCGGCGTCCTTGACCTCGCCGGCCAGCGGCGTGGTCTTGACCAGCGACGGATAGACCTCGGCGATCACCGCCTCGACCCCGGCCAGGTCGTCCTCGGTCAAGACCTTGAAGCCGGTCTCGAAGGGCCAGACCTTGACCGCCTCGCCGCGCGCCAGCTTCAACCGGCGCACGGCGGGGATGCCGACCAGCGCCTGGCCGCCGACCGAGCCGTTGTAATAGAGCTTCCAGATCGAGGCCGCGCCCTTGGCGGCGAGATCGGTGTGACGGAACTCGGGCAAGTCCTCGGCGCCGTGATCGCGGGCGCGCTTGGGCTGCAGGGTCGTCAGGGTGTCGCGCGGCGGGCAGCCCCAGAACGGGAACGGCCCGCCGGTCAGGCGGCGGTTGATCTCGGCCGCGGCGCCGAAGCGGTTATTGGTGTTGTCGGCCTTGTCCTTGACCATCTTGGCCAGCTGGTCCCAGACCGCGCGCCAGGGGTGCTCGCCCTTCAGCGCCAGGGCGGCGGAAAAGCCGCGCGGGAAGCCCAGCGGGAAGTCGAAGCCGACCAGGGCCCGCTCGCCGCGCTTCTTGAGGTCGTCGAGGATGGTCGCCAGCTTGGCCTCGGCCTCCTGGCGGGTGGCCGGATTGTGAGCCTCGAAGGTCAGGCGGAAGCGCACGTCGCGCTTGAGCACGCCGATCCATACCGAATCCGCCCCCGTCGTCGGCTTGGCCGCCGCGCTCCAGTCGACGATCACATAGGCGCTGAAGAGGCGCGACACGGCGGCGCTCCGTTAGGGTGCGAGAAGCCGCGCTTCTACTCCTGTCCAGCCTTGGGAGCCAGACGTGACCGGCGTCAGGCGGCGGTTTGGTTGACCGCGTGGTCGACGCCCAGGGCGGCCGGCTCGCGGGCCCGCACGTACCAGGTGGCCGGGGCGTCCGAGGCCGAGCCCAGGGCGGCGCGGACGATGGCCGGCGGCCGGCGCTCCTCGGGGGTCATGAACAGGCCGTTGGCCTTCAGCTTCAGGCCGGCGGCCTTGCTGGCCCCCAGCATGGTCAGCGGCACGGCCAGGATCAGGCCGGCCAGGATCGGGGCGGTGGCGGTCAACAGGTCGGGGGTGAACCAGAAGGCCATGGCCAGGCCCAGGCCCGACAGGCTGATCCAGCCCATGGCGCGCATGGCCTCGGACCCGGTGACCCGGTCGGTGTCGCGGCGCTGGGTGGCCCAGCCACCGACCCGGCCGGCCAGGATCTCGATCAGGGCGCGGGTCTGGGTGAACATCAGCATCGGGGCCACCAGGGCCGACATCAGCATCTCGACCGACAGGCCGGCCAGGATGCGGCGGCGGCCGCCGAAGGCGCGGACCTCGCTGGGGCGGGTGAAGATCAGGATGGTGCCCAAAACCTTGGGGCCGAACAGCAGAATGGCGGTGAGGATCATCGCCCAGGCGGTGGCCTGGATCTCGCGCCAGTTGACCATGGCGTGGGCGGCGGCCTGGACGTCGGCCCATTGGAAGGCGGCGCGCTTGAGGTTGGGCAGCAGGGCCCGCGAGATCACCCCGGCCGACAGGGCCAGGAACCACAGCGGCGACAGCACGTAGCTGAGCACGCCGATCACCAGGTGCATACGGCTGAGCCAATGCAGGCCGGGCAGGCCGATCAGCGGGATGTGCTGGACGTTGCCGCGGCACCAGCGGCGGTCACGCGAGGCGAAGTCCAGCAGGTTGGGCGGGCTCTCCTCGTACGAGCCTTCCAGATAGGGGGCCAGGTGCACGCCCCAGCCGCCGCGGCGCAGCAGCGCCGATTCCAGGGCGTCGTGGCTCATCACCTCGCCGCCGAACGGACGCTTGCCCGGCAGGATCGGCAGGCCGCAGGTCTCGGCGAAGGCGCGCACGCGGATGATGGCGTTGTGGCCCCAGAAGCTGCTCTCCGAACCCGACCACCAGGCCAGGCCCGTCCAGGCCACGCGGCCATACAGGCTGGTGGCGAACTGCAGGCAGCGGGCGAACACCGTCTGGCTGTTGACCAGCACCGGCATGGTCTGGATCAGGCCCACGTCGGGATGGCGCTCCATGGCGTCGGCCAGGCGCACCATGGCGTCGCCGGTCATCAGGCTGTCGGCGTCGAGCACGATCATGGCGTCGTAGGCGGCGCCGAAGCGGCGCACCCAGTCGGCGACGTTGCCGGCCTTGCGACCCAGATTCTGCACCCGCAGGCGATAGTAGACGCGGCACGAGGCCTCGCGGCGGAAGCGGACGTAGTGCGATTGCTCGGCCAGGGCGATGGCCGGCTCGCGGGTGTCGCTGAGCACGAAGATGTCGAACAGGTCGGCGCGGCCGGCCTCGGTCAGGCTGGCGTCCATGGCCCGCAGGCGGGCGAACACCGCCTGGGCGTCTTCGTTGTGCACCGGCATCAGCAGGGCGACGCGGCCCTTGGGCTGGGGCAGGGGCAGGGTCTGGTCGATGCCGAGCGGATCGCGCGGCTTGCCCAGCAGGATCACGAAGCCGGCGACGGCGGTGCAGAACCACAGCGACAGGGCGGCGAACAGCGGGGCGAGCAGCACCAGGCAGATGGCTTCCAGACGGGTGACCCCGCCGAGCGCGATGGTGTTGTAGGTGGCGAGCCACGCCAGGAAGGCGACGACCGCGCCGCCGCCGAACACCATGAAGCGGCGGGTGACGATGTCGATCGGCGAGGAGGCCGGGGCCTCGGCCTTGGCGCCGCGCCAATCGGTCAGCGGGCGCACCGGCATGGCCAGGGGCGCGTCGGGTGGCACATCGCTGCTGAGGGGCGTGCTGCTAACCGGGGTGGCCGCATAGGTCTCGAAGCTGCGGTCGGAGACGTAGATGTCCCGCTTGCCCAGATCGTCCATCGTGCCGCCTCGCCCGCCGTTGCGATGTTTGAGCGACTCTCCCGGCTCCAAAGACGGAGGCCGCCAGACTCGCTGTGAGGTCACAGTAAAGCGTAGATCACGAAATCGCTATCGAAATGAGAGCGCATCTCGCAGATGCGTTGTCGCACGCCGAAAAAGCCCCCGAAACACCGCCTCCTGCGCGAGCAAAAGCCGAATCGCCCTTGGGAAACAACGACGGTATGTCAGCCAAAAATGGTCAATTTTCCCTAACCATGGCTCGCCGCAATGCGATGGATGTGGCGGATTTTGCTCGCTTTCCCTAGGGTGTCCGCCGTTCGGCGCGAATTTTCGTGATCGAGTCCGTGATCGGGCGCACGTTCCGCTCACGGACCGGTGAGGTCGCCGAGAGCTAGTGAGGGTTTGCATGTCCGGTGATCTGGGTGGTCTGCGCAAAGGCGCCCTGCGGGGCGGCGTCATCGGCGCCGGCGTGTTCGGCGGCTACCACGCCAAGAAGTACGTCGAGCTCGACGGGGCCAGTCTCGTGGCCATCTACGACGTCGAACTGGCGCGGGCCCAGGCCCTGGCCGGCCCGCTCGGGGCCCAGGCCTACGACGACCTGGCGGCGTTCCTGGCCGTGGTCGATGTGGTCACCGTCGCCACCCCGGCCGTGCACCACGCCAAGGCTTCCCAGACCGCCCTGGCCGCTGGCAAGCCGGTCTATTCCGAAAAGCCCCTGGCCGTGACCCGCGAGGACGCCGCCGCCGTGGTCGCCGCGGCCTGGACCGGCGGCCTCACCCTCGCCTGCGGCCACCAGGAGCGGGTGGTCTTCCGCGCCATGGGCCTGCTCGACATTCCCGAGCGTCCGCTGCGCCTCGAGGCCGTCCGCAAGGGCACGCCCTCGGCCCGCAACCTCGACGTCTCGGC
>JAQGIN010000544.1 GCA_028291125.1 Caulobacter sp. | reverse complement strand
GCCAGGGCCTTGGTCAGCGGCGGCGCGGCGCACAGGAAGCCGACCTTCCAGCCGGTCATGCCGAACATCTTCCCCGCCGAGCCGATCTTCACGCAGCGCTCGCGCATGCCGGGGAAGGTCATCAGCGTCCCATGGCGGGCGCCGTCGAACACCACCTGCTCCCAGACCTCGTCGCAGACGGCGATGACGTCGTGGCGCACGCAAAACTCGGCCAGCAGGGCCAGGTCGGCCTCGTCCAGCACCGTGCCGGCCGGATTGAGCGGATCGTTGAGCACCACCAGCTTGGTGCGATCGCTGAACGTCGCCTCCAGCATCGTCCGGTCGAACTTCCACAATGGCGGAGCCAGGCGCACCAACACCGGCACGCCGCCGGCCCGGCGCACCATCGGCAGATAGGCGTCGTACAGCGGTTGGAACAGCACCACCTCGTCGCCGGGCGAGATCAAGGACAGGAAGGCGGCGGCCAGGGCCTCGGTGGCCCCGGAGGTGACGGTGATCTCCCGCTCCCAATCCAGGTCCAGGCCTTGGGTCTCGGCGTAGTGAACGGCCACGGCCTGGCGCAGGGTCGGCAGGCCGCGCATCGGCGGATACTGGTTCGAGCCCTCGATCAGCGCCTCGCCGGCCTTGATCCGCACCGCCAGCGGCCCGGGATCGTCGGGAAAGCCCTGGCCCAGATTGATCGCCCCGGTCTCGCGGGCCAGGGCGCTCATGGCCTCGAAGATGGTGGTCGGCAGGTCGGCGAAAACCGGGTGAACCATGATGGCGGCGCTCCTCGCGTCTTTGCCTAGCACAGGTTCCGGGGCAATATCCCGGCCATGCGCATCGTCCCTTTCGAACCCCGCCACGCCGGCGCCTGGCGCGACCTCAACGCCGCCTGGATTTCGGCCTATTTCGCGCTCGAGGCCAAGGACCACCTGGTGCTGAACGACCCGGTCGGCCAGGTGCTCGACCAGGGCGGCCACATCTTCATGGCCGAGACCGAGGACGGCCAGGCGGTAGGCTGCGTCGGGCTGATGGCGATGGACGACGGCGGCTTCGAGCTGGTCAAGATGACCGTCGGCGAGGCGGCGCGGGGCACGGGCTTGGGTCGCCAGCTGATGCAGGCTTGCATCGACAAGGCCGAGCAACTTCAGGCGCCGCGCCTCTACATCGAGACCAATTCCAGCCTGGCCCCGGCCCTGGCCCTGTATCGCGCCTCGGGCTTTGTTGACCTGCCGCCGCGGCCGACGCCCTATGCCCGCTGCGACGTGTGGATGGAGCGACGGTTTTAAGGCGCTCGCGGGGGTCCGCCCTCGTCCTTCGACAGGCTCAGGATGAGGGCTACTGTTAGCGTGAGCGTACAACTGGCGTCTGAGTAGAAATCCTCATCCTGAGCTTGTCGAAGGACGAGGATTTCGGCCCACGGGTTTGGCCGGAACCAATCCTCAAGGTGGAGCTTCAGTCGAAGTGACAGACGCAACCGCCCCTTCGCAAGCCACTCCTGCCGCCTGGACCTGGAGACACGGCCTGGCCTATGGCGCGGTCTCGGTGCTGCTCGGCGTCACCCAGGGGCTCGGCCTCAACCTGGTCAACAACAACCTGCCGTGGATCCAGGGCTCGCTGGGGGCCTACACCAACGAGTCGGCCTGGCTGTCGATCGCCTACACCGCCACCAACGCCACCATCGCCCTGCTGGCGGTGAAGTTCCGCTTTCAGTACGGGCTGCGGCTGTTCGCCGATATCGGGCTCGGCCTGTTCATCGTCGCCGGCCTGGCCCACCTGCTGACCAACGATCTGCGCTCGGCCATCGCCGTGCGCGCCGCTTCGGGGGTGGCCGCCACCGCCCTGTCGACCCTGACCTTGCTGTACATGGTCGAGGCCGTGCCGATCGAGCGGCGGGTGATGGGCCTGGCCCTGGGGATCGGCTGGAGCCAGCTGGGCCTGCCGCTGTCGCGCCTGGTGTCGTCCAACCTGCTCGACACCGGCCAGTGGCACGGGTTGTACCTGTTCGAGATCGGCCTCAGCGTCGTCTGCCTGGCGGCGGTCAATCTGTTGCGCCTGCCGCCGGTCCCCCGCCAGCCGATGTTCCAGTGGCGCGACTTCCTGACCTTCGCCCTGTTCGCCCCCGGCATCGGCCTGCTGTGCGTGGTGCTGGGCCAGGGCCGCTATGTCTGGTGGTTCGACTCGCCCTGGCTGGGCTGGTGCCTGGTGGCGGCGATCGGCCTGCTGGTCGCCGCCGTGCTGGTCGAGCTGCATCGCGACAAGCCGCTGATCCACCTGCGCTGGCTGACCAGCGCCGACCTGCTGCGGCTGCTGGCGATCATCCTGCTGTTTCGCATCGTGCTGTCCGAGCAGGGGTTGGGAGCGTTCGGCCTGCTGCAGACCCTGGGCATGAACAACGACCAGATGGCCGGCCTGTCGTGGGTGATGCTGGGCGCCACCCTGGCCGGGATCGTCGTCGTCGCCCTGACCATCAATCCCGAGCGGGTCAGCACCCCGGCCCTGATCGCCCTGCTGATGGTGGCCGCCGCCGCCTGGTGGGATTCCCACTCCACCAGCCTGACCCGGCCCGAGCAGATGTATGTCAGCCAGGGGATGATCGCCTTCGCCGGGGCGCTGTTCCTGCCGGCCGCCTTGCTGGCCGGGTTTCCGCGCGCCATCAGGATGGGCCAGGAATACATCATCAGCTTCATCGTGCTGTTCAGCGCCGGCCAGACGCTCGGGGCCCTGGGCGGCTCGGCCTTCCTCGGCACGCTGATGATCATGCGCGAGCGGGTGCATTCGGCCGCCATCGTCGACCGGCTGCTGGCGACCGACCCCCAGGTCGCGCTGCGCATGCGGCAGCTGTCGGGGGCCTATGCCGGGACCCTGACCGATCCCGCCCTGCGCAGCGGCGAGGGCGCGGCCTTGCTGAGCCAGCAGGCGACGCTGCAGGCCACGGTCCTGGCCTATGACGACGTCTTCGCCACGGTGGCGGTTCTGGCCGTGCTGGTGTTCATCTATCTGTTGTTCCTGCGCGTCCGCACCGACCTGCGCCTGAGGCGCGCGGCCGCGGCGGCGCGAGCGGAGACCGCCTGATGTCCGACGCCCCGACCGCTCCGCCCCCGCCGACCCCGCCCCGCCGTCCCTGGTCGCGGGCGGCGATTCCGGTGATCGTCGCCGGCCTGGGCGGGGTGCTGCTGGTGCTGTTCGCCTGGCGGCTGCCGCCGTTCGACAGCACCGTGCAGAGCACCGACAACGCCTATGTCCGCGGCTATGTCACCCTGATCGCCCCCAAGCTGGACGGCTATGTCACCCAGGTGGCGGTCAAGGACTTCATGCCGGTGACCCAGGGCCAGGTGCTGGTCCGCATCGACGACGCCAACTACCGCCAGAAGCTGGCCCAGGCCGAGGCGACGCTGCGGGCGGCGCAGGCGGCCCTGGCGGCCAACACCCAAGCGCAGGCCGCCAATGCCGCCCAGATCCGCCTGGCCCAGGCCCAGGCCGCCAGCGCCCGGGCGGCGCTGGCCAAGGCCCAGGTCGACACTCGCCGGGCCGAGCCGCTGCTGGCCCAGGGCTGGCTGGCCCCCAGCCAGCGCGACGTGCTGGCGGTGCAGAGCCGCCAGGCCTCCGCCGGGGTCGATCAGGCCCTGGCCAACGCCGACATCGCTCGCCAGGCGCTGGAGACCACCCGCGTCAATCGCGGTTCGCAGGAGGCCCAGGTCGCCAACGCCCGCGCCGCCGTCGAACTGGCCCGCATCGACGTCGGCAACACCGTCATCCGCGCCCCCGAGGACGGCCAGGTCGGCGAGGTCGGGGTCAAGCTTGGCCAATATGTCGCCGCCGGCGCCCAGCTGATGGGGCTGGTGCCCCGCCAGACCTGGGTGATCGCCAATTTCAAGGAGACCCAGACCGCCAAGATCCGGGTCGGCCAGCCGGTCAGGGTGCGGGTCGACGCCCTGGGCGGCGCCGTGCTGCGCGGTCATGTCGAGCGTCTGGGCCCGGCCACCGGCTCGGAGTTCGCGGTGATCAAGCCCGACAACGCCACCGGCAACTTCACCAAGGTGGTGCAGCGGCTACCGGCCCGCATCGCTCTGGAGCCAAACCAGCCGAATGTCGCCCGCCTGCGCCCAGGCATGAGCGTGGTGGTCAGCATCGACACCGCCCGCTGAGGAAACCATCGGCGGCCTACGGCATTTCCTCTGTGCAACCTTGGCTGTTTGGGGACCTCGACATGAGCGGTGTGGGCATTATCGGCGCGATCATCATCGGCATTCTGGCCGGCTGGATCGCCGAACAGATCATGAAGCGCGACCACGGGCTGCTGACCAATCTGATCGTCGGCCTGGTCGGCTCGTTCCTCGGCGCCTTCCTGGCCAACATGCTCGGCATTCACTGGGGCGGCTGGATCGGCAGCCTGGTGATCTCGGT
>JAQGIN010000503.1 GCA_028291125.1 Caulobacter sp. | reverse complement strand
TTCCCGGACAACGAGCTGCTCCGCGTGATGCCCAACGGCAAGAAGTCCATGGATGCGCTCAGCCCCGCGGACAAGCAATTCATCAAGCGGGCTTACGTGGAATTCCTCAAGCCCTACGCCACGGCCTGACGGTCAGCACTCGACCACGTTGACGGCCAGGCCGCCAAGGCTTGTCTCCTTGTACTTTGAGCGCATGTCGTTGCCGGTCTGGCGCATGGTTTCGATCACCGCATCCAGCGACACGATATGGGTGCCGTCGCCTTGCAGCGCCAGGTAGGCGGCATTGATGGCTTTCACCGCGCCCATGGTGTTGCGTTCGATGCAGGGCACTTGCACCAGGCCGCCGACGGGATCGCAGGTCAGGCCCAGATTGTGCTCCATGCCGATCTCGGCGGCGTTCTCGATCTGGGCGTTGCTGGCCCCGAGCGCCGCGGCCAGACCGGCGGCGGCCATCGAGCAGGCCACCCCGACCTCGCCCTGGCAGCCGACCTCGGCCCCGCTGATCGAGGCGTTCTCCTTGTACAGCGCGCCGATGGCGGCGGCGGTCAGCAGGAAGGTGCGCACCCCCTCGGGACTGCCCTGGTGGAAGCGGTGGTAGAAGCGCAGCACCGCCGGCACCAGGCCGGCCGCGCCATTGGTCGGGGCGGTGACCACCCGGCCGCCGGCGGCGTTCTCCTCATTGACCGCCATGGCCCACAGATTGACGAAGTCCATGGCCGCCAGCGGGTCGCTGATCTGCTTCTCCATCCGGCCCTGGATGGTGGCGTGGATCTGCTTGGCGCGGCGCTTGACCGACAGGCCGCCGGGCAGCACGCCGTCCTCGCGCATGCCGCGGTCGATGCAGGCCTCCATGGCCGCGAAGATGGCGTCGAGGCCGGCATGGACCTCGGCGGGATCGCGCAGGGCGGCCTCGTTGGCGGCCATCAGCTCGGCGATGGTCAGGCCGGCGGCCTGCGCCTTGTCCAGCAACTCGGCTCCGGAATTGAACGGGAACGGCGGCGTCGGGCCCTCGTCCTCGGGGACGTTGCGGCCCATCTCGCGCTCGTGGCGCACGAAGCCGCCGCCGATCGAGAAATAGGTCTCGCGCCGCAATTCGCCGCCGGCGGCGTCGAAGGCGGCGAAGGTCAGGCCGTTGGGGTGTTGCGGCAGGCGCTCGTGGCCCAGCCAGACGATGTCGCGCGACTCGTCGAAGGCGATCCCCTGGGTTCCGGCCAGCGAAAGCCATTGCGAGGCCCGAGCCTCGGCCAGGGCCGCCTCGCCGGCGTCGGGGTCGAGGCTGGCGGGGGCGTGGCCCATCAGGCCCAGCATCACCGCCCGGTCGGTGGCGTGGCCGCGGCCGGTCAGGGCCAGGGAGCCGTACAGCGTCACCTCGACCCGGACGGCGCGGGCCAGCTGGCCGTCCTCGACCAGCAGAGCGGCGAAGCGGCCGGCCGCGGTCATCGGCCCCATGGTGTGGGAGCTGGACGGCCCGACGCCGAGCTTGAACAGGTCGAAAACGGAGACGGTCATCGCGCTCTCATACATCCGTCATCAATAAACCCGTCATCCCGGCCGTAGCGTAGCGAAGAGCCGGGACCCAGGGGCGGTGCGCGCCGCCCCTGGGTCCCGGACAGCGCTGCGCGCTTCCGGGATGACGATGGAGGTGAGGGCCGAGCGATCGCTAGCCTACTTCCGCTGGGCGGCGGTCTGGTCGCGCAGGGCCTTGAACTCCGAGCCGGCCTGCCAGGCCGGCCAGGCGCGGGAATTGGCCAGGTCGGCGCCGACCTCGTAGAGCAGGCCCAGGTCCTGGGCCTGACCGGTCAGGTCCCAGTCGGCGCGCCACTCGTCGGCCGGCTGATGGTAGCGGTTGGTGACATAGTCCTTCTCGGCCGCCTCGCCGGCCGCCTTGCCGCCCTTGACCAGGTCCTCGCCGGAGCCGACCGAGATCGCCGGCACGCCGCGCTTGGCCATCGGGAAGTGGTCCGAGCGGTAGAAGTGGCCGGCTTCCGGCACCGGGTCCGGCGTGAAGTAGCGGCCGTGGCCCTTGGCCTTGGCGATCAGCAGGTCCTGCAGATCCACCTTGCCGTCGCCCGAGGTGGTGAAGTCCTTGGCCGGGCCCGAGGCCGACAGGGCGTCGATGTTCAGCGCCCCGACCGTGGTGGCCAGCGGGAATAGCGGGTTGGAGGCGTAGTATTCCGAACCCAGCAGGCCCTTCTCCTCGGCGGTCACCGCCAGGAACAGCACCGAGCGCTGCGGAGCCGGCTGGCTCTTGAAGGCGCGGGCCAGTTCGAGCACGGCGGCGATGCCGTCGGCGTTGTCGACCGCGCCGTTATAGATCTTGTCGCCGCGGGCGTCGGGCAGGCCGACGCCGAGGTGGTCCCAGTGGCCGCTGTAGATCACCGTCTCGTCGGGATATTTCGTGCCGACCACGCGGCCGGCGATGTTCTTGGAGACGATCACCTTGTGGTCGACGGCGTAGGCGGCCGAGAAGCTGACGCCGGCCAGCGGGGTCGGCTTGAAGTCGCGGGTCTGGGCCTGCTTTTTCAAGGCGTCGAAGTCGAGGCCGGCGGCCTTGAACAGGTCGACGGCGACGTCGCGCTGCATCCAGCCTTCCATCTGTGGATGGCTTTCGCTGGGCGTCTTGCGGACGATGTCGAACATCACATTGGGGTTGGAGTTCTTCACCGTCGCCCAGCCGTAGGAGGCGGGGGCGGTCTCGTGGACGATCAGCAGGCCGGCCAGGCCCTGGCGCGCCGCTTCCTCGTACTTGTAGGTCCAGCGGCCGTAATAGGTCATCGCCTTGCCGCCGAAGTCGCCGGAGCCGGCCTCGAAGTCGGGGTCGTTGATCAGCACGATGCCGATCTTGCCCTTCAGGTCCATGCCCTTGAAGTCGTCCCAGTCGCGCTCGGGCGCCTTGACGCCGTAGCCGAGGAACACGACCGGGGCGTCCGCGATCGACACCGCGTCGACATTGGTCAGGGCGGCGCGCAGGGCCACCTGCTCGCCCTGGGCCAGCGGCACGGCCTTGCCGGCCACGGTGAAGTGGGCGGCGACCGGGCCCTTGATCTCGAAACGGCCCAGCGGCACGTCCTGGGTCCAGGCGCGCTGACCGTTCTTGAGGTCGCCGGCCGGGGCCAGGCCGATCGCCTTCATCTGGTCGACGATATAGGCCACCGTCTTTGCCTCGCCGGCCGTGGCCGGGCCGCGGCCCTCGAACGCGTCGGACGACAGCACCTTGATGTGGGCCGACAGCTTGGCGGGGTCGATCTTGGGCGCGTCGGCGGCCTGGGCGAGCATGGGGGCGGCGATCAGGGCGGTGGCGAGCAGCAGGCGTTTCATAGGCGTCTCTCTTTGGAGCAAATCCGTTCTGCGGCGCGGACCCTAGAGGCTCGTTCGCCGGGCGTCCACGGGCCACCGTTCCAGCGTCTCGCCGTCCCAGACGTGGAGGGCGTCATAGAGGTTGACGGTCGGGTCGCAGTGCCCCGGCTGCAGCCAGACGACGTCGCCCACGGCGGGGGCGTCGTCCGGGAACCGACGGGCCGGATCGGCGTCGGCGGCGCTGATCGCGGCGGCGAAGGCCAGCGGATCGCGGCCGCCGGATCGCAGCACGTCGAGGAAGGTCGGGTGGGCGATCATGCCGTGCTCGTCGCCCATCGGCCGCCACAGCGCCCCGGCCGCCGCCCCGGCCGCCACTCTGGCCATCGGACCGTCCATGGCCATGGCCTTGAAGCCGGCGTCGACCACCACGTGGCTCTTGTGGCGGGCCGAGACCACGGTGGCGGCGACGAACAGCGCCGGCTCGAACGGCCAGGCGCCGCCACCCGGCGCGCCGCAGTCGTCGTATTCGACGTCCATCACCGCGTAGGAGCCGGCCTGCAGCTCGGTGAACACCCCGGAGGCCAGGTCGAAGGCGTGGGTGCCGGTGCCGCCGCCGGTGACCACGCCGGGCGGCAGGCCGGCGGCGGTCAGCTCGGCGACCACCTCGGCCAGGGCGGCGAAGGCGGCCTCGTCGGCGGCCTGGCGGGCGACGCCGTCGGCTAGGTGCTGCAGATGGCCGAGATAGGCCTGGATCCCCGAAAAGCGCAGGCCCTCGGCGGCGTTGGCCGCCTGGGCCAGGGTGAAGGCCTCGCCGACCCGGGCGCCGGTGCGGTGGGTGCCCAGATCCAGGTCGACCACCAGGTCCAGTACCACGCCGGCGGCCCGCGCCGCCGCCGCCAGCCGGTCGATCTGGCCGGCGTCGTCGGCGGTGACCCCGATCCGCGCCCCGGTCTTGGCCAGGGCGGCCAGGCGCGTCGCGCCCCAGGCTGGCGGCGGCGCGGTGACCAGCACGTCGGCGATCCCGCCGGCCACGAAGGCTTCGGCCTCGCCGACGGTCTGGGCGCACAGCCCGACCGCGCCGCGGTCGATCAGCAGCCGACCCAGGGTCGAGCACTTGTGGGTCTTGCCGTGGGCCCGCAGCCGCACGCCGGCGGCGTCGCAGCGCGCCTGCATGACGGCGAGGTTGCGCTCCAGGGCGGCCCGGTCGACGACCAGCAGCGGGGTCTGGGCGAGGGCGGCGGGGGGTGGCAAGGTCATCGCGGCTCCATTTTTCGTTATGGCCATCGTCCCGTCCCTCACAGCCATCATCCCCGCGAAAGCGGGGACCCAGGCGTTTTATCGTCGAGCGCCGTGGGTTTCAGAAAAAGCCTGGGTCCCCGCTTTCGCGGGGATGATGGGCTATTGGAAGTCTACAGCTCTCCCGCCAGCACCTGGGCGAACAGGCCCGGGTCGACATTGCCGCCGGAGCAGACGATGGCGGTGGTCTTGCCCTTGAGGTCGAGCTTGTGGGCCAGGGCGGCGGCCAGGGCGACGCAGCCGCCCGGTTCGATCACCAGCTTCAGAGTCGAGAAGGCGTAGCGCATGGCCTCGGCGACCTCGGCGTCGGTCACCGCCAGCACGCCCGACAGCGTCCGGCTGTTGATCGGCCAGGTCAGGGCCCCGGGGGTGGCGGTCAGCAGCGCGTCGCAGAACGACCGGGCCTCGGGGGCGTTGACCTCGCGCCGGCCCGCGGCCAGCGAGCGGCGGGTGTCGTCGAAGTCGGCCGGCTCCACGCCCCAGACGGCGGTGTCGGGCGACAGGGCCTTCACCGCGGTGCTGGTCCCGGCGATCAGGCCGCCGCCGCCGACCGGGCACAGCAGCAGGTCAAGCTCGGCCTCGAGGGCCTTGGCCTGGGCGACGATCTCCAACCCCACCGTGCCCTGGCCGGCGATGATGTGCTTGTCGTCGTAGGACGGCACCACCACGCAGCCGCGTTCGGCGGCGATCTCGGCGGCGATGATCTCGCGATCCTCGGTGTAGCGGTCGAAGAAGCGGATCTCGGCCCCGTAGTGACGCGTGGCCTCGACCTTCACCTTCGGGGCGTCCAGCGGCATGACGATCAGGGCCGGGGTTCCCACCCGGGCGGCGGCCAGGGCCACGCCCTGGGCGTGGTTGCCGGACGAGAAGGCCACCACCCCGCGATGGCGCTCGTCGGCGGTCAGCTGGCTGAGTCGGTTATAGGCCCCGCGGAACTTGAAGGCCCCGCCCAGCTGCAAGGTCTCGGGCTTGATCAGCACCCGGCCGCCGAGGCGGTCGTTGAGCGCCGGGCTCTCGATCAGCGGGGTGAGCACGGTGTGGCCCGCGAGGCGGGCGGCGGCGGCCTGGATGTCGGCGAGGGCGAGGGTCATGAACAAAGGTCTAGCTCGCTCGTCGGCGGATCGAAACCCTTTGCGAGCTTGACCGTTGATCCCATATGGGACCGGACCCGAAGGGGTCACGGCGGGAAGGGCTGTTTCATGAAGATCAAATTGCTGGCCGCTACGGCCTGCCTGGCGCTCGTTTGCGCCGCGCCGGCCCTGGCGGGCGAGGCGTTCGTCGGGGCCTATAAGCACGACGTGACCTTTCTCGGCGACGCCGTCGGCCTGGGAGCCGCGGGGCGCGAGGACGGGGTCGACGTCCATATCGGCTACCGCACCGACAGGATTCAGAGTCTGACCTGGCTGGGCAAGCCGCAGGTTCACGCCTTCGTGTCGATCAACAGCGAGAACACCTCCAACTTCGTGGCCACCGGCTTCGACTGGAAGCTCGACTTCGGACGCCCCGGCGGCTTCTATCTGCGTCCCGGCTTCGGCCTGGCCTATACCGACGGCGAGGCCGGCCTGCCGCCGGCCAATGCGCCCAACCTGACCCCGGAGGAGCGCGAGCGCCGCACCCGGCTCTACTACACCCGCATCGATTTCGGCTCGCAGGTGCTGTTCGAACCGGAACTAGCCCTGGGCTACCAGCTCAGCGACAAAATCTCCGCCGAGCTGTCCTACACCCACCTGTCGAACGGCCAGATCTTCCACCAGGGCAAGAACCAGGGGCTTGACGACGTGGGTGTGCGGCTGGTCTACGCCTTCTGACTTCGACGTCCGGGCTTGCCCCGCGACCCGTCGCCGCCCAAAATCGACTGCAACGTCCGCGCCGAGTCCTGTCGAAGGGTCGCGTGACGTCACCGGGCAGGTGACAAGGCATATCTAGACCATGGCCAATGTGACCGTTGTCGGCGCCCAATGGGGCGACGAGGGCAAGGGCAAGATCGTCGACTGGCTGAGCAACCGCGCCGACGTGGTGGTGCGCTTCCAGGGCGGCCACAACGCCGGCCACACGCTGGTGGTCGACGGCAAGGTCTACAAGCTAGCCCTGCTGCCGTCGGGGGTGGTGCAGGGCAAGCTGTCCGTCATCGGCAACGGTGTGGTCGTCGACCCGTGGCACCTGCTGGGCGAGATCGCCAAGATCGCCGAACAGGGCGTGGTCATCACCCCCGACCTGCTGGTCCTGGCCGACAACGCCACCCTGATCCTGCCGCTGCACAAGGACCTCGACCAGGGCCGCGAGGCCCAGTCGTCGCAGAAGATCGGCACCACCGGCCGCGGCATCGGCCCGGCCTATGAGGACAAGGTCGGCCGCCGCGCCATCCGCGTCGCCGACCTGGCCGACCCCGAGGCGCTGAAGCCGAAGATCGAGCGCCTGCTCAGCCACCACGGCGCCCTGCGCCGCGGCCTCGGTTTGCCCGAGGCCGACGGCGAGGCGCTGTTCGACCAGCTGATGGAAATCGCGCCTCAGATCCTGGCCTACGCCCAGCCGGCCTGGCGGCTGCTGGACAAGGCCCACAAGGCCGGCAAGCGCATCCTGTTCGAGGGCGCGCAGGGCGCCCTGCTCGACGTCGACCACGGCACCTATCCGTTCGTCACCTCGTCCAACACCGTCGCCGGCCAGGCCGCCGCCGGCTCGGGCATGGGCCCCAAGGGGCCGGGCTATGTGCTGGGCATCGTCAAGGCCTACACCACCCGGGTCGGCGAGGGCCCGTTCGCGGCCGAGCTGAACGACGAGGTCGGTCGGCACCTGGCCACGGTCGGCCGCGAGGTCGGGGTCAATACCGGCCGTCCGCGCCGCTGCGGCTGGTTCGACGCGGTGCTGGTGCGCCAGTCGGTGGCCATCAACGGCATCGACGGCATCGCCCTGACCAAGCTGGACGTGCTGGACGGCCTGAAGACCCTGAAGATCTGCGTCGGCTACAGGATCGGCGACCGCACGGTCGACTATCTGCCGGCCGGCATGCGCGACCAGGCCGCCGCCGTCCCGATCTACGAAGAGATGGAAGGCTGGAGCGAAAGCACCGTCGGCGCGCGCTCGTTCAAGGATCTGAACGCCAACGCCATCAAGTACGTGCGGCGGATCGAGGAGCTGATCGAGGCGCCGGTGGCGCTGCTGTCGACCAGCCCCGAGCGCGACGACACCATCCTGATGCGCGACCCTTTCCAGGGCTGAGCGTCGGTTCAACGACCAGATTAGCGATTGCTTATCTGCTAGTAGAGTACAGCGAGGGGTTCCCCACGGAAGGATCGCCGTTGTCCGCGCGTCGCCAGTCGAAGCCGAATTCAGACCGCGTCGGCCGCACGCTGCTGGCGCTGGAGCGCACGGCCTCGACCAGCCGTGTGCTGAACCTGCTGGCGATCCAGGCCGAGAGCGGCCAGCATCCGGACCACGGCGTCGCGCCGATGTTCCAGAACAAGGTGCTGAACTCGGCCTTGATCCTCAAGCACCGGGTCCGTTCCGACGACCTGTTCATGTTCGAGGACGTCAAGCCGACCGCCACCAAGGTGATCATCCCGTTCGAGCGCTCGGACCTGGGCCTGGGCGGCAAGTCGCTGTTCATCGGCCAGAAGGGCTGGGTCGAGCTGCTGCGCGGGGCCTGCAACGACCATTCGGGCATGGTCCGCGACCTGACCACCCTGCGGCTGATCGACATGCTGCCGTCGCTGGACCCGTTCGTGCTGCGCGAACACCTGCGCCGCAACGGCATGATCGTCGCCCCTTGCTATTTCGCGCTGTCGCCGGCCGATCTGGAGCAGATGCAGCGCTTCGTCGGCGACCAGATCGGCCGCCTGATCCAGGTCGCCTATGGCGACAGCAGCGCCAAGAACGCCCAGCACGTCGACCGCCTGGTGCGGGCCCTGCTGTCCACCGAGGTCGACGACCGGCTGGAGCCGCTGCGCCAGACCCTGAAGCTGGAAGGCGCCAGCTTCCGCGAGGGCGTGTTCAGCTGGAAGGGCTTCCTCTATTACAAATGGACGGTCGCCACCCTGTGGCCGCAGCTGGACACGGTGATCGCCGAGATCCTCGGTCTCAGCGTCACCGGGGCCCGCGACGACGAGACCCAGGCCTATCTCGACTCGGCGCCCAAGCGGGTTCAGAAGGCCGTGGCCAAGGACCGCCAGGCGATCGCCCGGGCGCTGAAGGTCTATGACGACGCCTTCAACGACATGATCCAGAACAGCCGGCCGCAGGCGTTCCGCGAGTTCCTGCTGCGCGCCCCGGAGATGTTCGCCGCCCTCGGCGAGAAGGTCGGCGTGGTCTCCCACATCGCCAGCTTCTGGCGCTACCGCTTCCCGCTCGGCGCCCGGCCGACCACCCATGTCGAGGACGCCATCGACATCTTCCAGGACTTCGAAACCGGGCTGGGCATCAGCGCCACATCCTAGCCAGCGCGCTGATGACGCTTATCAAGGCGATTTTTACCCTCCGCTGCTAGACTGGTCGCCCAGATCCCCGGAGTCCGTCCGCTTGTTCGTCGCCAATCCCAAGATCCTGCAGCGCCTGGCGGCGAAGATTCAGCGCGTGCTGGTCGTCGATCCGAACGCCGCGACCGTGCGGCTGATCGCCGACCAATTGCGCCATGTCGGGGCGGTGCAGATGTTCAACACGGCGACGATCGAGAAGGGCTACGCCCTGGCCAACGCCGTCGAGCCGCAGCTGATCTTCGTGGAATCGGCGGCCGGCGGGGCCGACGGCGTCGCCCTGGCCCGCAAGCTGCGGCGCAGCGAACTCGGCTGCCGCGAGGCCCCGATCATCATGTGCACGGCCGACGCCAAGGCCGAGACCATCTTCGGGGCCCGCGACGCCGGGGTGCACGAATTCATGCGCAAGCCGTTCACCATGGGCGACCTGGAGCGCCGCCTGGAGGCGGTGATCCTCAAGCCGCGTCCATGGATCGAGGCGATCCACTATGTCGGCCCCGACCGCCGGCGGTTCAATTCGGCCGACTATACCGGGCCGCGCAAGCGCAAGGCCGACACCGCGGTGTCGCCGGCCGCCCGCCTGGCCCAGGCCCTGCGCATCGTCCGTTCGGCGGCCTCGGCCCTGGACACCGATCCGGCCCAAGCCCGCCGGGCCCTGGCCGCCCAGGCCCTGGAGCTGAAGAAGATCGGCACGCTGCTCAAGGAGCCGCGCCTGACCCTGGCCGCCCAGGCCCTGGACGGCTGCGTGCGCGGCGAAATGGCCGGACCGACGGCGCGGGCCGATCTGGTGCGGCGCATGGACGCCCTGATGGGCTTCATGCCGCCCGACGACGAGCGCGCGGCCTAGGCGGCGCTGCGCCCCCGTCCTTCGACAAGCTCAGGATGAGGGCGGAGACTTCCCTCTCAGCCATCATCCCCGCGAAGGCGGGGACCCAGGCTTTTTCTGAAGGGCATGGCGCTCGACGATAAAACGCCTGGGTCCCCGCTTTCGCGGGGATGATGCGTGTTGGATCAGGCGTTGACCATGTTCTTGGCGATCGCCGCCTCGCGCATCGATTTTTGCAGCTTCTCGAAGGCCCGGACCTCGATTTGGCGGACCCGCTCGCGGCTGACGCCGTATTGCGAGGCCAGCTCCTCCAGGGTGGTCGGGTCGTCCTTCAGCCGGCGCTCGGTGAGGATGTGGCGCTCGCGGTCGGTCAGCTCGGTCATCGCCTCGCCGAGCAGGCCCATGCGCAGGCCCTTTTCCTCGGACTCGGCCAGGGTGGTCTCCTGGCTGACCTGGTTGTCGTCGGCCAGCCAGTCCTGCCACTCGCTCTCGCTGTCGCTCCGCAGCGGCGCGTTCAGCGAGGCGTCGGGGCCCGACAGCCGGCGGTTCATCGAGATGACCTCGCTGTCCAGCACGCCCAGCTTGGTGGCGATGGCGCTGACCTGATCGGGGTGCAGGTCGCCCTCCTGGAAGGCGGCGATCTGGCTCTTGGCCTTGCGCAGGTTGAAGAACAGCTTCTTCTGCGCCGCGGTCGTGCCCATCTTCACCAGCGACCACGAGCGCAGGATGTATTCCTGGATCGAGGCGCGGATCCACCACATGGCGTAGGTGGCCAGGCGGAAGCCCTTGTCGGGCTCGAATTTCTTGACGGCCTGCATCAGGCCGACATTGCCCTCGGAGATCACCTCGCCGAGCGGCAGGCCGTAGCCGCGATAGCCCATGGCGATCTTGGCCACCAGGCGCAGGTGGCTGGTGACCATCTTGTGGGCGGCCTCGGAATCCTGATGCTCCTTCCAACGCTGGGCGA
The DNA here is from genome assembly GCA_028291125.1 of Caulobacter sp. Taxonomy (GTDB): domain Bacteria; phylum Pseudomonadota; class Alphaproteobacteria; order Caulobacterales; family Caulobacteraceae; genus Caulobacter. Next base: position 14 of record JAQGIN010000503.1, on the reverse strand, counting down.
GCATGAACTCCTCG
>JAQGIN010000499.1 GCA_028291125.1 Caulobacter sp. | reverse complement strand
CCCGACAAGGCGGGCGAACTGGTGGTCGGGCCCTATCAGGGCACGCTGGGCTGCCTGCGCATCGCCTTTGGGCGCGGGGTGTGCGGCGCGGCGGCGGCGACCGGCCAGACCCAGCTGGTGGCGGACGTCCACGCCTTCCCCGGCCACATCGCCTGCGACAGCCGCTCGGCCAGCGAGATCGTCGTACCGGTGTTCGACAAGGCCGGTGGTCTGCTGGCGGTGTTCGACGTCGACTCCGACCGGCCGGCCGCCTTCGACGCCGTCGACCAGGCCGGGCTGGAGACCATCCTGCGCGCGACCTTCGCGTGAGCGGCCGCGCTTGAGCCGGCGCCCCGGCTCCCGCCCGGCCTTGCCCCTGTCGCGTCTTCGTCGCAGAAGGCTGGGATGAGCCGACCGGTGACGATCGAACTGGGGGAGGGCGCCGCCCACGACGCGCGGGCGCTGCGCCACGCCTTCGGCGGTTTCACCACCGGCGTCACCGTGCTGACCGCCACCGCGCCCGATGGTCGCCGGGTGGGGCTGACCGCCAATTCCTTCGCCTCGGTGTCGCTCGATCCGCCCCTGGCCCTGGTCTGCGTCGATCTCAAATCCAGCTGCCTGCCGGTGCTCGACGCGGCCGGGGCCTTTGCGGTCAATGTGCTGCACGCCGACCAGCGGCCTCTGGCCGAGCAGTTCACCCGCAAGTCCGCCGACCGCTTCGAGGGCGTGACCGTCGAGACCTGGCGCACCGGCGCGCCGATCTTGCCCGACTGCATGGCCAATTTCGAATGCGTGACCCACCACTGTTTCGACGCCGGCGACCACCGGGTGTTCGTCGGCCGGGTGGTGAAACTGCGCTACGATCCCGATCACGAGCCGCTGGTCTATCTGCAGGGCCGGTTTCGGCGGGTCCACGTCGACGATTGAACCGCGGTGAGCGGTGGAAGTCTGCGCGATACGTGGCGTCCGAGGGATGCTATCGACGCGCAAAACAGCGTTAGGGAGCGTATCATGCGTAATATCGCCCAGTTCGTGAATGGAAGTCCCTTCGACGGCGCGGGGACGCGCTTCGGGGACGTGTTCAATCCCAACACCGGCGAGGTGCAGGCGCGGGTGCGGTTCTCGACCGACGCCGAGATCGACGCCGCCGTCCAGGCCGCCGCCAAGGCGCAACTGGGCTGGGCCGCGACCAATCCCCAGCGCCGGGCGCGGGTGATGTTCGAGTTCAAGCGGCTGGTCGAGCGCGACATGGACCTGCTGGCCGAGATGCTGTCCTCCGAGCACGGCAAGGTCATCGCCGACTCCAAGGGCGACATCCAGCGCGGCCTGGAGGTGATCGAGTTCGCCTGCGGCATCCCCCACATCCTCAAGGGCGACTATACCGAAGGGGCCGGGCCCGGCATCGACATCTATTCGATGCGCCAGCCGCTGGGCGTCTGCGCCGGCATCACCCCGTTCAACTTCCCGGCCATGATCCCGATGTGGATGTTCGGCATCAGCATCGCCGTCGGCAACAGCTTCATCCTCAAGCCGTCGGAGAAGGACCCCAGCGTGCCGATGCGGCTGGCCGAGCTGATGATGGAGGCCGGGGCCCCTGCGGGGGTGCTGAATGTCGTGCATGGCGACAAGAGCGCCGTCGACGCCATTCTCACCCACCCGCTGATCAAGGCGGTCAGCTTCGTCGGCAGCTCCGACATCGCCTCTTATGTCTACCAGACCGGCACCGCGCACGGGAAACGCGTCCAGGCCATGGGCGGGGCCAAGAACCACGGCGTGGTGCTGCCCGACGCCGACCTTGATCAGGTGGTCAAGGACCTGTCGGGCGCGGCCTTCGGCTCGGCCGGCGAGCGCTGCATGGCCCTGCCGGTGGTGGTGCCGGTCGGCCAGAAGACCGCCGACGCGCTGCGTGAACGGATGGTCGCCGAGATCGAGACCCTGAAGGTGGGGATCTCCACCGACAAGGAGGCCCATTACGGTCCGGTGGTCAGCGCCGCCCATCGGAAGAAAATCGCCGACTACATCCAGATCGGCCGCGACGAGGGCGCCGAGCTGGTGGTCGACGGCCGCGACTTCCACCTGCAGGGCTACGAGCAGGGCTTCTTCATCGGCCCGTCGCTGTTCGATCACGTCAAGCCGACGATGAAGACCTATCAGGAGGAGATCTTCGGCCCGGTGCTGCAGATCGTCCGCGCCGAGACCTTCGAGGAGGCGTTGCGCCTGCCGTCCGAGCACCAGTACGGCAACGGCGTCGCCATCTTCACCCGCAACGGCCGCGCGGCCCGCGAGTTCGCGTCGCGCGTCAATGTCGGCATGGTCGGCATCAATGTGCCGATCCCCGTGCCGGTGGCCTATCACACCTTCGGGGGCTGGAAGCGCAGCGCCTTTGGCGACACCAACCAGCACGGGGTCGAGGGCGTGAAATTCTACACCAAGGTCAAGACTGTCACCGCCCGCTGGCCCGAGGGCGACCACGAGGGCGACGCCTTCGTCATTCCGACGATGAAATAGGCGGCAGCCGGGCTTTCAGCGCCAGGGCGTCGGCCGCCGCCGCGCCCAGCCGGGTGTTGTCGAACACGCACCAGGCCGGGGCGTCGCGGCCGGTCGCCGCCAGCGTCGCGGCCAAGGTGTCGAGATCGGCCGGCGGATAGGGCGAGTCGTACATCACCGGCGAGCCGTGCAGCCGATAATAGACCAGGCCGGGCCAGCCGCCCGGCCGGGCGGCGCGGGGCGACAGGGCCGGGTCGGCGGCGACGCGGGCGATCTCGAACCGGGTCAGCAGGGCGTCGACCGGGTCGGTGAACCAGCTGGCGTGGCGCAGCTCCAGCACGGTGGCTCCACCGAAGCGTCCGCGCCACAGGTCCAGAAAGGCCTCCGCCGTCGGCGCGTCGAAAGCCAGGCTCGGCGGCAGTTGCAGCAGCACCGGCCCGAGCTTGCCGCCGAGGCCGGCGATCTCGTCGAGGAAGGCGGCCATGGGGACGGCGCAATCGCGCAGTCGCCGCTCGTGGGTCATCGTTCGCGGCGCCTTGACCGCGAAGGCGAAGTCCGCCGGCGTGTCGGCCGCCCAGCGCTCATAGGTGGCGCGGCGATGTGGTCGGTAGAACGCGGTGTTGATCTCGACGGCGTTCAGGCCGCTGGCGTAGCGCCGCAGGACAGATCCCTCGGCGGTGAAGGCCTCGGCGACGGCGCGCGGCACGCTCCAGCCGGCGGTGGCGATGCGGATGGGGTGGGCCATGCTCTGCTAGCGCTCCAAAGCGCCACGGGTTCACGCCGTCGGCGCGGCGTGGGGGCGCCAGGGCATGATCTCGGCGCTGAACGTCACCCCGGTCTTCGGGCACAGGGCCTTCAGCGGGCAGGCGCCGCAGACCGCCTCGAAATGGGTGCAGACCACCTTGCCCAGCCCCTTCATCAGCCAATGCAGCTCATAGAGATCGTCGGCCGTCCAGCCATTGGGGATCTGGACCATCAGGGCCTGATAGGCGTGGGCGGTGTCGTGGTGGCGGTCGACCAGGCCCAGCCGCTTGGCGGCGCGGTGGACGTGGGTGTCGACCACCAGGGCCCGCATCGCCAGATGGCTGAAGTTGAGGATCGAGGCGCTGGTCTTGACCCCGATCCCGGGCAGGCCCTGCAGCCACCAACGGGCGGAGTCGACGTCCATCTCGCTCAGATGCTCCAGCGACAGCGCCCCGACCTTCTGCTGGATCAGCCGCAGGGCGTGAGGCAGGCGGCGCGCCTTGTCCTCGGCGTGGGTGACGTCGTGGATGATCTCGACCACCGCCAGCGGCTCGGCCTGCGCCAGGGCTTCCCAGCTGTCGAACGCCGCGCGCAGCCGTAGGAAGGCGCTCCACGACACCTCGTCCTGGGTGCGGCCGCTGATCGACGACTTGATCAGCTGCGAGACCGGATCCATCCGCGCGTGCGGGCGCTGCGGCCCGAACGCCGCCAGCAGCCGGTCGCGCACCTCGGGCAGCGGCCCGCCGGCCAGGTCGAAAGACAATTGCATGCCGCCTCCGCGTCAGAACATAACGGGAACATTATGCGCGTGAAGCGGCGTTGTCGAGGGGGCGCCGTGCCGTGGGAGGCGGGCCTAGCGCGGCCGGCGGCGGCCGAGCAGGGCGGTGACGCGGCGGCTGACGCGCTGAATGGCCAGGGCCATCGGCGTCGGCGGCGGCGGGGGGGAGGGTCGTTCGAGTTCGGGCAGGGTCACCCCGGCGAAGCGGGCGATCAGGTCGCGTAGCTGCGGCTCCTGCACCGCCAGGGCCGCCTCGACGGGGGTCATCCATTTCAGCGTGCGCTGGCCCTTTTCGGGCCATAGGGCGTGCTCGCCGGTGACCCGCAGCGGATAGACGTCCACCGTCACCAGCCGGGCGACGCCGGTCTTCAGCCGCTTGAGATAGTCATAGGCGCCGATCGAGGCCGGCTCGATCTCGCCCTCGACCCCGGCCTCCTCGAAGGCCTCCTGGACGGCGGCCTGGGCCGGGGTCTTGCCCTTCATCGTCCAGCCCTTGGGGATCACCCAGCGCTTGGTCTCGCGCGAGGAGACCAGCAGGATTTCAAGCGCGTCCCCGCCCCCGCGCCAAGGCAGGGCGGCCACCTGACGGCGGGAATCGGCGGCCTTGCGGCCCGCTGGCTTGGAACCCTTGTCGCTCACTTCATCCAGAACCCAAGATAATAGAACGCCGCCGCCGTCAGGGCCGCCGCGGGCAAGGTCACCACCCAGGCGGTGACGATGTCCTTGGCGACGCCCCAGCGCACGGCCGAAACCCGCCGCGAGGCGCCGACTCCGATGATAGCGCCCGTAATGGTGTGAGTCGTCGAGACCGGAACGCCCAGATGCGTCGCCAGGAACAATGTGATCGCGCCGCCGGTCTCGGCGCAGAAGCCCTGCATCGGCGAAAGCCGGGTGATCTTCGAGCCCATGGTGTGGACGATGCGCCAACCGCCGAACAGCGTGCCCAGCGCCATCGCCGCCTGACAGCTGAGCACCACCCAGAGCGGGATGTGGCCCGGCGCGTCGCTGGCCCCGTGGGCGTAGAGCAGGGCGGCGATGATGCCCATGGTCTTCTGGGCGTCGTTGCCGCCGTGGCCCAGCGAATAGAGCGAGGCCGAAACGAACTGCAATTTACGAAACACCCGGTCGGCGAAGAACGGCGTCGCTCGCAGGAACAGCCACGACACCAGCAGCACCAGCAGCAGGGCCAGGGCGAAGCCGAGGGCGGGCGAGACGACGATGCCGGCGGCGGTCTTGGCCAGGCCGGCCCACTGCACGGCGCTCAAGCCCGCCTTGGCGATCCCGGCCCCGACCAGGCCGCCGATCAGGGCGTGTGAGCTGCTCGACGGGATGCCCGCCCACCAGGTGACCAGGTTCCAGCAGATCGCCCCCATCAGGGCCGCGAAGATCACCCGGTCGCTGATGATCTCCGGCAGGATGATCCCCGACCCGACCATCTTGGCCACGTGCAGGCCGAAGAACAGGAAGGCGATGAAGTTGAAGAAGGCGGCCCACATCACCGCCCACTTGGCCGACAGCACCCGTGTCGAGACGATGGTGGCGATGGAGTTGGCGGCGTCGTGCAGGCCATTGAGGAAGTCGAACGCCAGGGCGACGGCGACCAGGACCAGCAGGGTGGCGAAGGTGGGGTCCACGAAGGTCAGACCTGCTCGATGACGATGCCGCTAATGCGGTTGGCGACGTCCTCGAAGCGGTCGAGGACCTTTTCCAGGTGGCTGTAGATGTCGACGCCGACGATGAAGGCCATCGGATCGCCGGCGCGGTGGGCCAGGAACAGCGCCTTGCGGCCCTCGTCATAGAGGGTGTCGGAATGGTCCTCGATCTGGGTGACCTGGATGGCCAGCTCGTTCAGGCGGGCGGCGTTCTGGCGCATGTTCGGCAGCAGGGCCACCGCCTCGGCGGTGAGCAGCGCCGCCTGGACGATGCTGTCGGCCATCTGGCGCATGGCCGGCTCGAAGGTGGCGACCTCGAACAGGGTGACGACCTTGGCGGTCTTGCGCATCTGGTCGATGGCGTCGTCCAGCGAGGTGACGAGGTCCTGGATATCGCCGCGGTCGAACGGGGTGATGAAGGTGCGGCGCACGGCCAGCAGCACCTCGCGGGCGATGGCGTCGGCCTCTTCCTCGTGGGCGAACACCCGCTCGCAACCCGTGGCGGTGGCCTCGCCGCCTTCGAGCAAATCCTTGAGCGCGGCGGCGCCGGCGACTAGGGTCTGGGCGTGGCGGTTGAACAGCGTGAAGAACTGTCCTTCCTTCGGCATAATGGCTTGGAACCAGCCCAGCATGTCTGATGACCTCTAAAGGCGCTTAACGGAATCGGCTCCGCCGCAAGCGCAGCCTAGTAAGACAATTCTGCAAAAGAAATATGACACGCCGCCTTCCCTATCGGGGTCGACGCGATCGCGATAGCTTATCAAAGATAAGCCTTAGGGAGCGCCGCAGATGCAACCGCCTGGAAGCCTGGCCGGCAAAACCCTGTTCATAACCGGGGCCAGCCGGGGGATCGGCCTGGCCATCGCCCTTCGCGCGGCCCGCGACGGCGCCAATATCGCTGTCGCCGCCAAAACCGACGCGCCGCATCCAAAGCTGCCCGGCACCATTCACACGGCGGCGGCGCAGATCGAGGCTGCGGGTGGCAAGGCGTTGCCTCTGCTCGTCGACGTGCGCGACGAGGAACAGGTCCGCGCCGCGGTCGCCAAGACGGTGGACGTGTTCGGCGGCGTCGACATCTGCGTCAACAACGCCTCGGCGATCCATCTTTCCAACACGCCCAATACCGACATGAAGCGCTACGACCTGATGAACCAGGTCAATGCGCGCGGGACCTACGTCACCAGCCAGGCCTGCCTGCCCTATCTGAAAAAGGCCG
>JAQGIN010000484.1 GCA_028291125.1 Caulobacter sp. | reverse complement strand
GTCGCGCCGGCCCGCTGGGCCATGGCGCGCTGCGCCGGGGGCGGGATCATCTTGTCGTCGCTGGCCACCAGGTACCAGCTGGGCTTGGCCTTCCAGGCCGGCTGGGTGACGGCGCCGGCCAGGGCCGCGACGCCCCATGGCACCTGCGAGTCGGCCATGAAGGCCGCTTGCGCCGGGGCGACGTCGGCGGCGAACGAGGCCGCGAACTTGGCGCGGTCGAGGAACAGGTAGCCATCCTGCGGCGGCAGGATCGGCGGCACGGCGGCCCCCGGGGCCGGATTGGCGATCAGCGACGACACCGACTCGCCGGTGTCCGGGGCGAAGGCGGCGACATAGACCAGGCCCGCGACCTTCGCATCGGTCCCGGCCTCGGAGATCACCACGCCGCCATAGGAGTGGCCGACCAGGATCACCGGACCGCTCTGGGCGGCGATCGCGCGCCGGGTGACGGCCACGTCGTCGGCCAGCGAGGTGGTCGGGTTCTGGACGATGCTGACGGTGTAGCCGTCCTTCTTGAGGATCTTGTAGACGCCCTCCCAGCCCGAGCCGTCGGCGAAGCCGCCGTGGACGAGGACGATGGTCTTCACCGCGGTGGGCGCGGGGGCGGCGTGGGCGAGCCCGGCGACCAGGGTCAGGGCGGCGGCCGAGGCGAGCAGGGTGCGGAACTTGGTCATGGCGTGTCTCCTCTTTTGTAATTGCGATAACAATTATCGCGATAATGATATGGCTAAGCGAGGTGCAGTCGCTTGTCCAGATATTTTTTATCGCGATATGTTTTTTCGTGATAAAATGACGCGACACCGTTAGAAAGCGACACCGCCGTGGCCCACGACCCCATTCCGCTCGACAGCCAGCTTTGCTTCTCGATCTACGCGACCACGCTGGCGATCAATCGCACCTACAAGCCGATGCTCGACGCTTTGGGCCTCACCTATCCGCAGTATCTGGTGCTCAGCGCGCTGTGGGAGGGGGACGGTCAGACGATCGGGGCCATCGGCGAGCGGCTATCCCTGGAGCCGAGCACGATCACGCCCCTGGTCAAGCGCCTCGAACTGGCCGGCTTCGTCGGACGCCTGCGCAATCCGGCCGACGAACGGCAGGTGCAGGTGCGCCTGACCGCGAAGGGCGCCGCGCTCCGCGCCGAGACCGGGTGCCTGACCGAGGCGCTGCTGCGCCGATCGGGCATGAGCGTCGATCAGATCATCGCCCTCAATGGCCAGGTCCAGGCGCTCCGCGACGCGCTCGTCCGGCCCGAGGGCGGCTAGCCGCCGGCGATCGCCGTTCGCCTCAGGTTCCTTCCTTCAGGAACGGGGCCACCGAGAACAGCTCGCGCTCCTCGCGCCGCGGATCGTCGACCATGGCCGAGGTCTCGTCGATCACCAGGGTGGCGCGTTTGGGCAGGGTGTAGGGCTCCCACGTCGGGATCGCCGCGCAGTTGGGGTCGCCGGTGCGGGCGAAGGCCAGGAAGGCCTCGCTCATCTGGTCGGCCACCTTGCGGGCCGCGGGGCCGGTTCCGGTCTTGGAGCCCGGGGCGTCCAGATTGTCGAACACCAGGGCGATGTCGAAGCTGTGGAAGGCCCGCAGCTTGCCGCCGTCCAGCGGCGAGCCGAAGTCCAGCTGGTACATCCAGGCCGGGGCCCCGATCTTCGCCCGTTGCTCGGCCTGAATCAGGTGGCCGGGCCAGGAGCGGCCGGCGGTGGTGGCGGCGAAGAACACCTCCGACGGGGTGTAGTGCGGATAGAGCTGGCGGTAGCGGGCGACGACCACGGCGGGGGCGACGTCCAGCACCAGTTCGGGGCCCAGGCGGGCGGGCAGCTCCTCCCAGGTGATCGTGAAGTTCCTCGGATCGCCGCCGAGAAAGGCGCGGGTCTCGTCGTGGGTGTTGCCGATGATCATCGGAATATGGGCCGCCTCGCGCGGGGCGTCGGGATAGAACGGGTGGCGCGGCAGCACGCCGCCGTCCATCACCGACCAGAAGATGATCGAGCCCTTCAGCTCCAGCGGGTCGGGCGTCTTCAGGGCCGCCACCAGCCGCCCGGCCGGCAGCGTGCGCAGGACGTCGGTCTGGTCGGGACCCAGGCCCAGCGTCTTCATGAAGGCGGTGGCGCGCAGGGTGGCGTGGTAGGGGCCCATGGCGGTGACGTGCTGGCCGCTCATGGTGGCCACCTTGTGCAGCAGGCCGCGGGCCGAGGGCATGGCCATCAGGGTGACGATCTTGCCGCCACCGCCCGACTGGCCAAAGGCGGTGACATTGCCGGGGTCGCCGCCGAATGCGGCGATGTTGTCGGCCACCCACCGCAGGGCCATGACCAGGTCGAGATTGCCGACATTGCCGCTGTCGGCCAGGTCCGGCCCGCCCAGGGCGGCCAGGTAGCAGTAGCCGAAGACATTGAGCCGGTGATTGACGGTGACGATCACCACGTCGCCGCGCTTGGCCAAGTTGACCCCGTCATAGAGCGGGTCCGAGCCCGAGCCGTTGGCGTGGGCCCCGCCATGCACATAGACCATGACCGGCCGCTTCTTGCCGTCCAGGGCCGGGGTCCAGACATTGAGGAACAGGCAGTCCTCGCTGGTGTTCTCGGCGATCTTGGTCTGCGGGCTGGCGGGGCCGTAGGCGAGGGCGTCCTTGACGCCGGTCCACGGTTGCGGCGGCAGGGCGGGCTGGAAGCGGCGCGGGGCGGTGTCGGCGCCGTAGCGCACGCCCTTGAACACCAGGATCCCGTCGTCGACCGCGCCGCGCACCTTGCCGGCGCTGGTGGTGGCGACCGGAGCCTTGGCGGCGGCGCGGCCCTGGGTGGCGAGGCCGGCCAGGCCCGCGGCGGCGGCTCCGGCCAGAACGGCGCGGCGATGGGTGGTCATGCGGTCTCTCCCCAGGACAGGTCTTGGTCTTGGCCCGCTCCGGGAGGAGAGGGCGGCTTAGTCGGCGAGGGCCTCGACGGGCGAGGCCTCGGCCATGCAGAGGTCGATGAACGACCGCAGGATCGGGCTGTCATTGTCCTTGCGCCAGGCCAGGTACAGCTCGACCGGGCGGTCGGGCGTGGTGTCGACGGGGCGAAACTGCACGTCGTCGAAATGCAGGCTCATCGCCGCTTCCGGCACCAGGGCGGCGCCGAGGCCGGCATGGACCAGGGCCAGCATCGAGTGGATCTGGGTGACGTGCTGGATGTAGTTGGGCGACACGCCGTTGGCGTCGAACAGCGTCGTCAGCATGTTGTGGAAATAGCCGGCCCCCTCGGCCGAATACATGATCAGCGGGGCGGCGTCGAAATCGGCCAGGGTCAAGGAGGCCTTGGCCAGGCGGGCGTCGCCGGTCGGCAGGGCGGCGACCAGCGGCTCGCTCAGCACCCGGGCGGTGGCGAACTCGGCCCGCTCCATCGGCGGCCGCACCAGGCCGATGTCGATGCGGCCGGTCAGCAGGGCCTCGACCTGTTCGGAGGTGACCATCTCGCGCAGGGTCAGGTCGGCGTTGGGCAGGCGGGCCCGCGACAGGATCACCAGCCGCGGCAAGAAGTTGTAGCCGGAGGCCGCGGTGAAGCCGACGGCGATGGCCCCGGCGTCGCCGCAGGCGATGCGGCGGGTGGCCAGGGCGGCGCTCTCGGCCAGGCGCAGGATGCGACGGGCCTCCAGCAGGAAGGCGCGGCCGGCCGGGGTCAGGCGCACCGAGCGGCTGGTGCGGTCCAGCAGGGTGACGCCGAGGATCCGCTCCAACAGCTGCACCTGCCGGCTGAGCGGCGGCTGGGTCATGTTCAGCCGCTGGGCGGCGCGGCCGAAATGCAGTTCCTCGGCGGTGGCGACGAAACAGCGTAGCTGGCTGAGCTCGAACATCGGAAAGCGCCCGCTCGTGATCCCCTGGGGGCGCGACGCTAGGCGATCCAAGGCCCGGGCGGTAGCCGTCGCCGGGGCTTTCGTCCGGATCAGGTCAGCCGTTGGCGGCAAGCGGCCCGTCCTTGGGGGCGGCCTTGGCGGAGACCTTGGCGATCAGGGCCGCCAGTTCGGCCCGTTCGGCGGCGTCGAGGTCGGTGAGGGGCGGGCGCACCGGGCCGGCGTCGCGGCCGATGACGGTCATGCCGGCCTTGACGATC
>JAQGIN010000440.1 GCA_028291125.1 Caulobacter sp. | reverse complement strand
GGATCACTTCGGCCAGGTCGAGGCGGTGGGCGATGTCGCCCAGCCAGGCGGCGACCGCGGGCCTGGCCATCACCTCGCCCAGGCCCGGCAGGGCCGTCAGGGCGATGGAGTCCGCGCCGTCGATGAGCCCGCGCACATAGAATGCGGCGCCCTGGGCGTCGGCGACGGCGACCAAGGCGTTGAACGTCTCGGAGACGCCGTCGCGCAGCGCCCCGCTGACGGCGTCGACGCCGCCGGCGTGACGCATCACCGCACGCAACAACTCGACCATCGCCGCCGGCGTCAGCTCGGCGCAGGCCGACGCGATCTCCTCGAACATCACGTCGTCGGCGGGCAGGCGAGCCTTGTCCTGGGACCATTGGGCCGAGCGCAGGCCGGCGGCCGCCGGTTCCAGCTGCGCGATCGCGGCGAGCTTCAGCCATGCTTTCCGGGCCAGGGACGGCTCGGCGACGGTCTTGAGCGATAGCAGCTCATGGGTGGCCTGGAAGGCGGCGGGACTTTCGGCCGAGGCGTGGGTCACGAGCTTGAACGTGCGGGCGGGGTCGAGATCGCCCGCCGGCGCGATCAGGCTGGTGCTGGCCCAGCCGGTCAGGCGCGCCCGCAGAGCCGGCGAATCGACGCCCTCGACCAGCGCGCAGAGCGCCGCCTCGGGGTCCTTATCGCCGACGTCGATGGCCACGTCCCCCCAGCCGACGCGCGGCGCGGCGATCGGGTGGGCGAAGGGTCTCGTCAGGTCGCCCGGCGAGACCAAGATCGCCTCGAGGCCGAAGGCGGCGTCTTCCGGCTCGGGCAAGAGGCGCAGGAGGCGCGGCGAGGCCCAGTCGAGGGCTTCGAGCAGGGTGGCCTCGACGATGAGCAGATGGGCGACGGCCACGGGGCCAAGCTCACCCTCGCCCAGATGGCGCGCCCGCACCACGGCGAAGGACGAGCCGTCGGCGGTCAGCGGCAGCATGGCCGCGAAACGACGGCGGCGCAGCATGGCCCATCCGGCCAGGGAAAGGGCGAAGTCGGCGAGGCGGGCCTGGCTCTCGGAGGCCAGGCGCGGGCCGGCGTAGCGGCGCAGGCCGTAGTTGCGGCCTTGAGCCTTTGGACCGATGACGGCGGTCGCGAGCAACCGGTCGGTCGCCGGGTGGGAGGTGGTCATGGCGTCTTCGCCGGCGCCGGAGCGGCCGGCGCCGTTGTGGCGGCGCCAACGGGCTGGGTCGAACGGGGCGAGGTCTGGTCGGTGGCCGGGGCGGGACGGCCCTGCTCGCGCGGCGGCGGCCGAGAGGCGGGTTTGGCGGGCTTGGCGGGCGCTGGCGCGGAGCGCTGGGGGGCGGCGAGGGGATGAGGAGCCGCAATGCGGGGGGTGACGGACGACGGCGCCGGTTCGTCGGCGGCCGGGGCGAGCGGCGCGACCGGAGCGGCGCCCGCGGCCGTGGCCGTGGCGGGCGCCGGGGGCGGGGCGTCTTCCTTGCGGCCCGCCTGCAGGCCAAGGAGGAAGGCGACGGCGAACAGCGTCACCGCGGCGACGGCGGCGAGGCCAAGCCCCAAGGCGGGCGCGCGCCAGACAAAGAGGCCGCCGGTCTTGCCGCGGCGTTCGAGCGCCTCGGCGATCCGATCGGCGGCGTCGGCGGCCAGGATTTGGTGCTGTTCGGTAATGGCGCCGCGGGCGGCTTCGCCCACCGCCCGGGTCAGGGCGGTCGACAACGGGCCGTCCGGATCGTCCTTCACCGCCTTCCCGGCCCATTCGAGGATCAGGGCCGCGAGTTCGCGTCGCAAAAGTTCGACGTCTGGGAAGTGGCCGTCCGCCATCGCTCGGTCCTCGTCGCCGGTGGAGACGATCGCGACCCGTCAGGAGGCTCGCCGTCTGCGTGGCCCAAACCATCCCCCTTCCAATATGAAGCGCGCCTGAACGAGCGTGGCCGTAGGAACGGTCAAACCGTCGCAGGGGTCGGTGGCCAGGCGAAGCGGCTTGTGCGTGGCCGGTGCTGTCGTAGGCCCGCTTTCCGGGAGAGGGTCGATGTCAGTTCCGAGCGCGTTTCGGCGGCGATGGCGGACGGCCAGAGGGGCTGTAGGGGGGCGCTGATGGTGGCGAGCGCCTATGGCGTGCGAGGGTCTGCTAACAGGCCTGGTGTCCGGCGAGCGGAGCCACCGATGGTGTGCAGCGGGCGGACGCGAGCCCCCGGGTCATCCGCCCAGGTCATGGTGAGGGATTCGTCGGCGCGCTCCTCGGCTATTATTCGGAGCCGTTGTCGCCAACGAGCATCCTGATCCTCTCAAGCAACTCCGAGGGCAGGAAGGGCTTTGGGAGAAAGAGACTACCCGGCACGCCGAACGCCTTAAACGAGGCTTCAGACGTCTGGCCGCTAACGTAGACAACGGGAAGCTGCGGATGGAGCTTGCAGGCAAACCGGGCGACGTCGAAGCCGGTCGTTCCGGTTCCGAGATTCACATCGACGATCATGCAATTGAACCGCTCGCCACTCGCGAGGGCTTCGTAAGCTTCGCGGTCGGTGGATACGCAGCGCGGCTCAACGGCTCCCCGGCGAAGGGTATCGGTCAGCAGTTCGCAAATTTGTTTGTCGTCTTCAACGACCAGCGCACGCGCCTTGACAGCTGTTTGGCCTGCGGGCTCTGACATGGCGCCTCATCGAGCAGTGTCGTCAACGAGCCCCCGCCACGTCGTGTCCCTGGCATAACCACAACGTCAGAGACAATCAATTGCTGCGCAGCTCACGCGCCGTTTTCTGCATGACCAGGTCAGCAGCTTGCCTAAAGC
>JAQGIN010000399.1 GCA_028291125.1 Caulobacter sp. | reverse complement strand
TGGCGCGGCCCCGCAGCGGGGCGTTCGCCGACTATGACGGGCTGAAGACCTACTATGTCGGCCAGGGCGGCAACGGCAACACCACCACCCGCTTCCGCCGCTATGTCGGCAAGGCCGGCGACCGGCCGCTGCTGCCGGGGAACGACCGCCGGGGGCCTCAGGACCTGCTGGTCGCCAACCGGGTCCAGACCCTCCGCCTGGTGGCCTATGGCGACCTGATCCAGTACTGGCGCGACGGCGAAAAGCTGTTCGAACACCGCGACCCGCAGCCCTACGCCCGCGGCTGGTTCGCCCTACGGACGACCAAGAGCCACCTGCGGATCAGCGCGGTGCGGGTCTATGCGCTGAGACCGGCCAAGGCCCAAAACTAAAGGGCCGCGACGCGCGCGGCCCTTTGAAGATCCGGCGGGCGCGGGGGCCCGCCGCCGATGACGCGCGCCTAGAACTTCCAGGCGAGGCCGACGAAGTAGCGTTTGCCCGAATAGTCGTCGGTGGTCATCTGGATGTCGGGACCCTGGGTCCGGCGGTCGGTTTCGCCGGTCAGGTTCTTGCCTTCGATCGACAGCGACAGGCCGCTCTTGGGCACGCGATAGGTGAACTTGGCGTCGAGATAGCCCGAGGCGTCGATGAAGGTGCCAGTGACCGCGGTGGCCGCCGGGTAGCTGGTCAGATACTTGCTGCGATAGTTGTAGGCGACCCGCAGGTTGAACGGGCCTTTGTCGTAGAACCCGATGATGTTGTAGCTGTTCTTCGACATGCCCGCGAAGGGCATCTCCTCGCCGGTGACGATGCTGAAGGCGTTGGAGTGCGGCGTATCGGTGAAGGTGTAGTTGAGGTTGACGCCGAAACCATCGAACGGGGCCGGCAGGAAGGTGAAGGCGGTCTGGCCCGACAGCTCGAAGCCCGAGATCTTCGCGCCCTTGCCATTGGTCGGCTGGGTGACGTCGTACAGGACGCCATCGCCGAACAGATCGACGCCGGTCCGCAGGGTGTTGCCGATCACATAGGTGCCGATGTCCTTGTAGAAGACGCCGGCGCTGACCAGGGTGTCGCGGTTCGGGTACCAGCCGATATTGAGGTCGTAGGTGTCGGCCAGATAGGGCCGCAGGCTCGGATTGCCGCCGGTGCAGGTGTCGCGCGTGGTGTCGGCGACGCCGATCGGGGTGACGTCGAAGGTGCAGCTGATGCCGCGGACGATGTCGGAAGGCCTGGCCCGCGTCATCACCTTGGCCCAGCTGGCCCGGGCGAGCAGCTTGTCGGGGATGAGGCCGACCTGCAGGTTAAAGCTTGGCAGGGTGTTGCTGTATTCCTGGCTGATGGTGTTGATGCCCGCGCCGCGGGTGACCAGAACTGTGGCGCAGGTGGTGGTCACCTGGTTGCAGCTTGGAACCACCAGCTCCCGTTGGATGCGGGTGTTCAGGCTGGTGCCGTCCAGCTTGGTGCGCACGAAGCGGACGCCGAAATTGCCGCCCACCGGCAGGCCGAACACGGTGAAGTCGTAGTCGACCATGCCGTAGACGGCGTTGGTGTTTTCCTGCAGGTCGAAGTCCGGCGCCTTGGGGATGCCGTTGGCGTCCTCGAACAGATATTGGCGGGTGAAGGTCGACAGGTCGAAGAAGTCGCCAGCCTTGCGCCAGTCGGGCTTCAGCCAGCTGCTGATCACGTCGAAGTCCGGGCCGTTGCTGCCGCCGGGCGAGAAGGTTCCCGGCGTCTGCATGCCCGCGGCGGCCACGAACTGGGCCAGATAGGCCTTGCTCCAGATCTGCGGATTGAGCGTGCCCGACAGGAATTGGGCCAGGCTCTGGCCCTTGCCGTTGTTGGCCAGGCCCGGATTGCTGGCCGGCGCCAGGGTCGGCAGCGGCGTCTGGTTGGAGCCCAACACCACATAGGCCGGCGACGTCGCCGTGGCCGGGATGGTGTAGCCGCCGTTGGCGTACTTGACCGCGGTGAACTTGCGGACCTGGCCGCCCCACTCGACCTTGGTGACGCCGAACCGGTCGATATCGAGGTCGAAATCGACCTTGGCCATGTCCTCGACTTCTTTGGCGTCGCTCGGGCGATAGTTCAACGCCGCCGGACGGTTCCAGATGTTCGGATTGTTCAGATCGAAGCCTTGCGGCAGGATGATCTGGGGATTGCCCTTGGCGTCGAGCTTGACCCGCGTCGAGCCGGGCACGTCACCGGCGAAGTTGATGGCGTTGGTCTCGTCGAACAGATGGTTCCAGGAGTGGACCGCCAGACCTTTGATCTGCAGCGGACCTTCGCGATAGTTGAAGCCCGCCTTCAGATATTGCCCGAGCGTGTTGTAGTAGAACCGGCGCGAGCCGGAGCTCAGCAGGTTGAGGCCCGAGGCCACCTGGCCGACGGTGCCGTCGCCCGAATTGCCCGGGATGACGTTGAGATCGGTGTTCGAGCGATAGTCGATGACGGTGTGGTCGGGCCCGACCACCAGATTGACCAGCTTGCCGTTGGCGTCGGTGGTCAGGTCGAGGTTGTTGGGGTTGGTGATCCCCAGCGCCAGCGTGTTGTCCTGGTACAGCGTCTTGCGCTGATCGCGCGAATATTCGGCGAAGACGTTGAACGCGTCGGTGACCTCGTACTGCACGGTCGCCACGCCCGACAGCCGCTCGCTGTTGCGGGTCCAGATGCCGTAGCGCGCCAGCTGCGGCATGTAGTCGTTCCACTGCGCCAGGCAGGGATTGGCCGAGGCGCCGAAGTGCTGCGCGGCGGTCAGGGCGCCGGCCGGCTGGGCGGTGGCGGTGGCCGGATTGGCCGGGGTCCAGGGCTGCAGGCTGGGAATCTGGGCCAAGGTCAGGCCGGCGACGCCGACGCAGCCGGCCTTGCTGGTGATGTTGGCGTAGAGCGGATTGACATAGGTCTTTTCGGTCGACTGGTCGAAGTCGCCGCCGACGCCGGCCCCGCGCACCGAGAGCACG
>JAQGIN010000395.1 GCA_028291125.1 Caulobacter sp. | reverse complement strand
GCCGAGCCGACCGCCGACCTCAGCGCCGCCACCGCCGAGGCCGAGGAGTCGGCGGCGTAGACCGCCCCGATCTCGGCCAGGCGGAAGGTGAAGGTGCCGACCCCGCAATAGAGGTCGGCGATGCGGCTCGCCCCTTGGGCGGCGGCGACGGCGAACTCGACCATCGCCTTCTCGGCCTGGGGCACGGCCTGCAGGAAGCTGCCGGGCGGCAGGCCGACGATGGCCGGGCCCAGCTTCACCGCCGGCTGGCGGGCCATGTAGATCATCTCGCCGGCCATGGTCACCCGCGCGAAGTCGCCGGCCGAGGCGGCCATGGCGGCGCGCACCCGGGCGTCGGCCGACAGCCCGCCGCTCTTGGCCTCGACCCCGGTGATGTCGACGTCGATGCCGGTCGGGGTCAGGGTGACGTGCAGGGTCGGAGCCGACTTCGGGTGCTCCATGAACGGTCCGGCCAGCTTGGCCAGCGCCGGGAACGCCGCCACCAGCCGCGGATCGGTGACCGGGCAGACCTCGATATTGACCAGGTTCCACGAGCGGCGCTCCTTGAAACCGATCCTCACCCCGCCCTTGCCGCCGCGGGCGTGCAGCGCCACCCGGCGGCGCGAGGCCGGCGGCGCGGCGAAGGCCGGCAGGATCTGCGTCTCGATGCGCTCACGGCCCAGCTGGATGCGGATCTGCTCGCCTTTCCAGGCCAGATACGGCGCGCGATCCCAGTGCTGCAGCGCGCAGCCGCCGCAGACGCCGAAATGCGGACAGGGCGGCGTCACCCGCTCGGGGCTGGCCGACAGCAGCTCGACCACCTCGCCCCGCGCGCCGTCCAGATTGATCCGCACCTGTTCGCCCGGCAAGGTCAGGGGAATGAACAGCCCGCCCGGGGCCAGGCCGTCGCCCTGGGCGCCGACCGCCTCGATCATCACGTCACGCATTCGATGTCATCGTCCTTCGGACCGTGGGGGCGCCATCGTCGCGCCCTACTCGCCGGCCACTCTTGGTGTTCGCGGACGTCCATAGCGCATTGCGGCGGCCGCACGTGAACGAAGATGAACGACCCGCTCAAGCTCCGTTCAGATACGGACGGCCAATCTGCGACTTACAACACGGCGACAAGCCGCCTAAACGGTCGAAGGAGAGTTCCCATGAAACGCTTGATGAGCCTGGCCAGCGCCGTGGCCGTCGCGGCCTCCGTGATCGCGGTTCCCCAATTCGCCTCGGCCCAAGCCTACCAGTCCTATGGCCGCGGCGACGTCTGCCGCGCCAATCAGAAGAGCTCGGCCAACAAGGGCACGATCATCGGCGCGCTCGGCGGAGCCCTGCTGGGCAGCCAGGTGGCCGGCAACGGCGCCAAGACCGAAGGCGCCGTGCTCGGCGCCGGCTTGGGGGCCGTCGCCGGCCACCAGATCGGCAAGAGCCGCGTCAAGTGCGTCGACTATCCGCGCAACTATTCGAGCCGCGACAACTGCCGCTGGATCCAAGAGGACAACCGCGGCCGGGAGCGCAGCTTCGAGGTCTGCCAAAACCGTGACGGCGAATGGCGCCCGAGCGGCCGTCGCTAGAAGTTCCGATCAAGGGGAAGTTGTTCATGCGTAACACCATCAAGACCGCCATCGCCCTGACCGCCACCGCCGCGGCCCTGGCCGCCGGCGCCCTGGCGCCCCAGGCGGCCTCGGCTCAGGCCTATGGCGGCGCCTACGGCCAAAGCGGGGCCTACTATGACCCCTGCCAGCGCAGCACCACCAACCGCAGCACCGGCGGCGGCCTGGCCGGGGCCGGCATCGGCGCGGCGATCGGCAGCGGCGTCGCCGCCAACGGCGCCCGCACCGAGGGCGCGGTGCTCGGCGGCCTGCTTGGCGCGGTGCTGGGAGCCAATATCGGCAAGAGCTCGGCGGCCTGCACGCCCGGGGCCCGCACGGCCTATGGTGACGGAGCCTACAACAACGCCTACGCGCCGCCGCCTCCCCCGCCCTACGACGCCCAGCCGTACGACGCGCGACCCTATCCGACCCGCGACTATGACGACCGCTACGCCTATGACCGTCGCGGCCGCTCCTATGTGGTGAGCGAACAGCGCCCGGACGCCAACGGCTGCACCCTGGCCGAGAGCCCGATCTACATGCCCGACGGCCGCACCGAGAAGCGCTTCGTCCGCGTCTGCGCCGACTCGTCGGGCCGCTATCAGGTCGTCGACTAGGCGCCTTCCACCCATCGATGAAACCAGGCCGTCCGCGGTTCGCGGGCGGCCTTTTTCGTGGACGGCGCGGGCCTGCCGCCAGGCGCGACCATGTGTCGCGCACCGATGTTTAATGGCTTTACAGGCAGGATGGAGCGCGGCTTCTCAACCGCCGCCGCCGGAGTCGCCTTCCCCGATGAGTTCCTCCTCCGTCCAGGACGCCGCCCGCGACCTGGCCAGCTTCTTCGAAGTCTCCCTCGACCTGTTGTGCATCCGCGACATGGACTGCCGGTTCGTGCGGGTGAACAAGAGCTGGGAGACGGTGCTGGGCTACACGATCGCCGAACTGGAGGGCGCGCCGATGCTGCCGCTGGTCCATCCCGACGACGTGGCCGCCACCAGCGGCCACATGCTGCGGATGGAGCACGAGCACGAGGTCCTGGGCTTCATCAATCGCTACCGCCACCGCGACGGCCACTACCGCCACCTCGAATGGCGGGCCCGGCGGGTCGGCGACAAGGTGTTCGGCGTCGCCCGCGACGTCACCGAGCGTCTGGCCCTGGAGGCCGAGATCGTCGCGGCCAACGGCGCGGCCCAGGCGGCCAACCAGGCCAAGAGCGACTTCCTGGCCAATATGAGCCACGAGATCCGCACGCCGCTGAACGGCGTCATCGGCGTGATCGCCGCCCTCAGTCGCACCGAACTGACCCCGGCCCAGCGCGAGATGGTCGAGCTCGTCCAGAGCTCGGGCGTGACGCTGGAACGGCTGGTGTCCGACCTGCTCGACGTCTCGCGGATCGAAGCCGGGCGGGTGGAGATCGAGGCCCGGGCCTTCGATCTGGCCGACGCCTTCGATGACCTGCTGGCCATCCACCGGCTGCGCGCCGAGGGCAAGGCCCTGGGCTTCCTGACCGACTTCGCCGAGGCGGCGCGCGGCGCCTATCTGGGCGACATCACCCGCATCAAGCAGGTGCTCGACAACCTGCTGTCCAACGCCATCAAGTTCACCCATCAGGGCCAGGTGGTGGTGCGGATCGCGGTGACCCAAGTCGAGGCCGCCGACGCCTGGCTGAGGATCGAGGTCGAGGACACCGGCGTCGGCTTCGACCCGGACTTCGGCGCCGCCCTGTTCCACCGCTTCAGCCAGGCCGACACCACCATCACCCGCCGGTTCGGCGGCTCGGGCCTGGGCCTGTCGATCTGCAAGTCGCTGGTCGAACTGATGGGCGGCGAGATCACCGCCCGGTCGGAGTCGGGGCGCGGCAGCCTGTTCCAGGTCGCCCTGCCGTTGCGGCCGGCCCCGCCGGCGGCGGATGACGCGCCCGACGCCGAGGCCGTGCGACGCGGCGACGCCCTGCGGGTGCTGCTGGCCGAGGACCATGCGATCAACCAGCGGGTCGTGCAGTTGATCCTCGGGCCCTACGGGGCCGAGGTGACCACCGTCGCCGACGGCGCCCAGGCGGTCGAGGTCTTCAAGGCTGGAACCTTCGACCTGGTGCTGATGGACATGCAGATGCCGGTGATGGACGGCCTAGCCGCCACCCGCGCCATGCGGGCCCACGAGGCCGACAGCCCCGAGCGGCCGCGCACGCCGATCGCCATGCTCAGCGCCAACGCCATGGCCCAACACCGCCAGGACGCCCTGGCGGCCGGCGCCGACGTCCATATCGCCAAGCCGGTGACCGCCGCCAGCCTGATCGCTGGGGTCGGCGAGGCGCTGAAGCGAGGGGTCTAGAGGATGGTGGTTTTCATCATTTGAATTCCCCAAGCCCATCATCCCCGCGAAAGCGGAGATAATGGCTGAGGGAGAGCCGCTCCCTACCGCTTGGTCGCCCAGATCAGATATTCCACCTGGCCCTCGCCGCCGACGATCGGGCTCTGGGCCGTGGCGCGCACGGTCCAGCCGCTGGCCTCGAGGAAACCGGCGATGGTCGCCACCGTCGCCAGGCAGGCCGCCTCGTCCTTGACCAGCCCGCCCTTGCCGACATTGCCGTGACCGACCTCGAACTGCGGCTTGACCAGGGTGACCAGGTCGGCGCCCGGCGCGGCCAGGGCCAGCACGGCCGGCAGGGCCTTTTCCTGGGAGATGAAGCTGACGTCGCTGACCACCAAGTCTGGGACCTGGTCGATGCGGCCGGCGTCGAGGTCGCGGGCGTCGACGCCCGACAGGTCGACCAGGCGTGGATCGGCGGCGACCTTGGCGTGCAGCTGGCCGCGGCCGACATCGACGGCGAAAACCTTGGCCGCGCCACGTGACAGCAGCACCTCGGAAAAGCCGCCGGTCGAGGCGCCGATGTCGACGGCGGTTCGGCCGTCGACCGCGATCGTCCACAGGTCCAAGGCGTGGGCCAGCTTCAGCGCCCCACGCCCGACCCAGGGATGGGCGGCGTGCGCCTCGATCACCGCTGTGTCCTCGACGCCCTCCGAGGGCTTGGCCACCACCTTGCCGTCGGCCTTGACCCCGCCGGCCTCGATGGCGGCGCGGGCCTTGGCGCGGCTGTCGAACAGGCCGCGTTCGAGCAGCAGGAGATCGGCGCGTTTTCTGGTCATGCGCGCTTGTAGCAGGTCGG
>JAQGIN010000362.1 GCA_028291125.1 Caulobacter sp. | reverse complement strand
CCGCAGCCGCAATAGCAGGCCGACTTGAACGGCGCGTCGCGTCGGATCTTGGCCACGGCGATCTCGGGCAGCACCGTGTAGTTCGAGAAGGTCGAGCAGCCCATATAGTGGTGGATCGCCTGACCCTTGTAGGAGAAGCGGCTGGTCCCGTCCGGCATCAGCCCCTTGCCCTGGGTGGCGCGGATGGCGGTGCAGAGGTTGGTCTTGCCGCTGAGGCAGCTTTTGCACTGCCGGCATTCGGGCGTGTAGAGCGGGATCACGTGATCACCGACCGCGACGCTGGTCACCCCCGCGCCCACCTCGACCACCACGCCCGCCCCCTCGTGACCGAGGATCGACGGGAACAGGCCCTCGGAATCCAGGCCGTCCAGCGTGTAGGCGTCGGTGTGGCAGATCCCGGTGGCCTTGATCTCGATCAGCACCTCGCCGGCGCGCGGGCCTTCCAGGTCGACCTCGACGATCTCCAGCGGCTGTTTGGCGGCGAAGGCGACGGCGGCGCGGGTTTTCATGGGCGGTCTCCGGACTCAGAACGCGGCGCACCTTGCCAAGCAAAGGCCATGAGGGTCGAGTCCCGCCCGGTTCCGTCGACGGAATTTTCCCGACACGATGTAAGATATATTTGACATCAAGACATTCTTGGCGCACTCAATGTATAAGATATTTAACATATGGAGCCATCCGATGCCCTATCGCGAACGGAGCGCCTGGATCTCGCTCTCGACCACCCTGGTGGTTTACGGCGCCTATTTCACCATCTTCGCCCGCTCGGCCCTGGCTGGACGGCCGATCGGCCTGGGCGGCGCCTTCACCCTGTGCGTCATCGTCCTGGTGGCGCTGCAGATCGGCCTGCACATCGCCGCCGCCATCCTGGCCCCCGGCGAGCCTCGCCTCGCCGAGGACGAGCGCGAGCGGCTGATCACCCTGCGCGCCGCCACCGGAGCCTTCTATGTCTTCCAGGTGGCGGTGATGGCGGCGGTGGTGACGGTCTATTTCGCCGACAAGATCGTCATGGCCAATGCGGTGCTCGGGGCGCTGGCGGTGTCGGAATTGGCCCGCCATGGCGGGGTCATTCTCGGCTATCGGCGCTGCGCCTGATGCCGGCCCCGCCGCCCATCCGCAACGCCATCCGCCGCCTGCGCTTCGAGCACGGCGAGATGACCCAGGCCGAGCTGGCCGCGCGCATCGGCATGACCCGCCAGACCGTCGCCGCCATCGAACAGGGCAAGTACTCGCCGTCGCTGGAGGCCGCCTTCCGCATCGCCCAGGTGTTCGGGGTCGGGCTGGAGGCGGTGTTCCAGTGGGAGGGCTGAGGCCTAGTCTGGATCGGCATTCAGGATTTCGACGGCGCTGAGCCCAATTTTATGGCCCGTCATTCCCGCCCTTGTGGCGGGAACCCCTGATTCAGCTAGCCCGTGAGGCGCAAGCGGACCGCCAGCGGTCCGCCCCTCCCGCACCTGCGGCGGGTGGAGGGGTTCCCGCCACAAGGGCGGGAATGACGGAAGAAAAAAGGAGGGTGACCGACTGAATGTCGATCCGGCCTAGTCCTTCTGCTCCTTGGCGGCCTTGGCCGCCGCCAGCTTGGCCAGCACCCGGCCGCGGCCCTTCGACAACGCCGTGACCATGCCGCGGAAGGTGCGCACCTCTTGCTCGGTCAGCCGGGCCCTGGCCAGCGGCGCGCGCAGATTGCGCACCATCGACGGCTTCTTCTCGGGCGGGTGGTAGAAGCCGGCCTTCTCCAGCTCGTCCTCCAGATGGCCGTACAGGCCGATCAGGCTGGACTGGTCGGCCGGCGGCTCGACATTGTGCTCGAACTTCACCCACGGCCGGTCGTCGATGGTCATCTTCCACTCATAGGCGTTGATCGCCACCGCCTGGGCCAGGTTCAACGAGCGGAAGCGGGCGTCGATGGGGATGGAGATGATCGCCTGGCACAGGGCGATGTCGTCGGTCTCCAGCCCGGCCCGCTCGCCGCCGAACAGCAGGCCGACGCCGCGGCCCTGGGCGACGTCGGCGGCCAGCTGGGCGGCCCCTTCGCGCGGGGTCAGCACCGGCAGCCGGGTCTCGCGCGGCCGGGCGGTGGTGGCGAACACCAGCTTGAGGTCGGCGACGGCGTCCTCCAGCCGGCTGAACACCTTGGCGTCGTTCAGCGGCCAGTCAGCGCCTGAGGCGCTGGGCCAGGCCCGCTCCTGCGGCCAGCCGTCGCGCGGCCGCACCAGGCGCAGGTCCGACAGCCCGAAATTGGCCATCACCCGGGCCACGGCGCCGATGTTCTCGGCCAGCTGCGGCTCGTTGAGGATGACGCAGGGCGGGGAGGAGGTCTCGGTCATGCCGTCCCTTTGCCGCCGCCGCGCGTTTACGCGCAAGCCCCCTCGTGTGATGTTCGCCGATGATCCTTCGTCCGCTGCTGCTCGCCGTCGCCCTGATCGTCGCCGTCCAGCCGGTCGCGGGCTGCGATCGCCGGCCGATGCTCGGCCAGCTCGAGCCGCGTTTCAAACCCAAGGTCCTGACCCGCGAGATCGAGGCGGTGGCCGCCCGCGCCGCGCCCGGCGTGCTCGGCGTCGCGGTGCAGGACCTGACCACCGGCCAGGTCTGGGCCTATAACGGCGATCGCCCCTTCCCCATGCAGAGCGTGTTCAAGGCCCCGTTGGGCGCGGCCGTTCTGGCCGAGGTCGAGGCCGGCCGGCTGTCGCTGACCGAGACGGTGACCCTGACCGACACCGACCTGTCGCCGCCGTTCAGCCCGATCGCCGACGCCTGGCCGCAGCGGACCACCTACACCGTCGGCGAACTGCTGGAGGCGGCCAGCGGCCGCAGCGACAACACCGCCGCCGACGCCCTCCTGAAGCGGATCGGCGGCCCGGGGGCCCTCACCGCCTGGCTGCAGGGCAAGCACGTCGCCGGCCTGCGGGTCGACCGCTACGAGCGCCAGCTGCAGCCGGACAGCGCCGGCCTCGGCTCGTTCCGCGCCGCCTGGAGGGGCGAGACCACCTATATGGCCGCCGTCAACGCCGTGCCCGAGGCCCAGCGCCGCGCGGCCATGGCCGCCTACCTGAAGGATCCGCGCGACACCGCCACCCCGGTCGCCGCCGTGCGCTTCCTGGCCGCCCTCAACGGCGGCGAACTGCTGTCGCCGGCCTCGACCCGGCGGCTGCTCGACATCATGACCCGCACCCCCACCGGCCAGGACCGGCTGAAGGCCGCCTTGCCGGACGGCGCCGCCCTCGCCCACAAGACCGGCGGGGCCCGCACCGA
This sequence comes from Caulobacter sp., assembly GCA_028291125.1. Lineage (GTDB taxonomy): Bacteria > Pseudomonadota > Alphaproteobacteria > Caulobacterales > Caulobacteraceae > Caulobacter. The sequence continues at coordinate 100 of JAQGIN010000362.1, read as the reverse complement.
CCTGGGCCGCAACCCGGCCAGCAACGACATCGGAATCTATACGCTGAAGGACGGCCGCAAGTTCGCCGTGGCGGTGTTCCTGACCGACTCGCCGCGCGAC
>JAQGIN010000325.1 GCA_028291125.1 Caulobacter sp. | reverse complement strand
CTAGTCCCGGTCGCCCTTCATCAGCCGGGCCTTGTCGCGGGCCCAGTCGCGGTTGGCCTCGGTCTCGCGCTTGTCGTGCAGCTTCTTGCCCTTGGCCAGGCCGATCTCCAGCTTGGCCAGGCCCTTCTCGTTCCAATAGAGCTTGAGCGGGATCAAGGTGCGGCCGTCGCGCTGCACGGCGCCGATCAGCTTGTCGATCTGCTTGCGGTGCAGCAGCAGCTTGCGATGCCGGCGCGGCTCGTGATTGAAGCGGTTGGCGTGGCCGTAGGGCGGGATGTCGGCATTGACCAGCTTGATCTCGCGCCCTTCCACCGAGGCGTAGGACTCGGCGATGTTGGCGCGGCCCACCCGCAACGACTTGACCTCGGTGCCGGTCAGCATGATGCCGACTTCGAAGGTCTCCTCGATGAAATAGTCGTAGCGAGCCCGACGGTTCTCCGCGATCGGTTTGGTCATCAGACCAGGCCCGCCTCGCGCATGGCCTCGAGGATCTCCGGCTTCACCGCCTCGGCGCAGGGCGCGATCGGCAGGCGCACGTCAGCCTCGCACAGGCCCAGATGGGCCAGGGCGAACTTGGTCGGCGACGGCGAGGCGTCGAGGAAAAGCGCCTTGTGCAGCCGCACCAGCCGATCCTGCCAATAGAGCGCCGTCTCCCACTCGCCGCGCAGGCAGGCGTTCATGAAGGTGGCGCAGGCCTCGGGCGCGACATTGGCGGTGACCGAGATGCAGCCGTGACCGCCGTGGGCCATGTAGCCCAGGGCCGTGGGGTCGTCGCCCGACAGCATCACCCAGTCCTCGCCGCACATCAGCCGCTGGAAGCTGGCGCGGGTCAGATCACCGGTGGCGTCCTTGATCCCGACGATGTTGGGCAGCTTGGCCAACCGGGCCAGGGTCTCGTTGCTGATGTCGATGCTGGCGCGCGACGGCACGTTGTAGACCAGCACCGGCAGCTGAACGGCCTCATTTATGGCCGCATAGTGCTGGTACAGGCCTTCCTGACTCGGACGATTGTAATAGGGCGTCACCACCAGGGCGGCGTCAGCCCCGACGGTCTTGGCGTGGCGCACTAGCTCGATGGCCTCGGCCGTCGAGTTGGAGCCGGCCCCGGCGATCACCGGCGCCCGGCCCTTGGCGGTGCGGACGCACAGCTCGACGACCCGCTTGTGTTCGTCGGTCGACAGGGTGGCGGTCTCGCCCGTGGTGCCGACCGGCACCAGGCCGTGAACGCCGCCGGCGATCTGGCGCTCGACCAGGGCGACGAAGGCGGCCTCGTCGAGGGCGCCGTCGCGGAACGGCGTGACCAGGGCGGGGATCACGCCCTTGAGGAAGGATTGGACCATGAACTTGCAATTTGCCGTGAGAAGCCGCCGCGAGGGTTGCGGCTGAACGATTGGGGCGGAACATATGTCTGCGGCCCGGCGTCTCGCAACCGGTCCGTCGGTTAAATAGGGGGTTTCGCGGTCCGGGTCTGCGGCCAAGCGTCCCGAAACCCCTTCGTAACGTCGATTCTATAGCGTGTTCATGCCCAAATCAGGGTCCTGAACGGTGAATGCGCCAAATGTAAAGGGAGACCGCGTTTTGGCTTCGGTGTTGAGTCGGGTGTTGCTGGCGGGATTTTGCGTCGTGGCCGCCAATGGCGCGGCCGACGCCCAGACGGCTCTGGACGCGCAGCAGGCCGCCGACGCGCCCGCCCCGCCGGCGTCCTACGCGATCGTCGGCCAATCCTATTCGCATCCGTCGCTCTCCGACCAGGACGCTGCGACGCTGCGCGACGTGCTGGCGGCGGCCCGCAGCGGCGCGACCAGCCAGATGCGCGACGGCATGGTCAGCCTGAGCGATCCGGTCGCCCGCAAGATCGCCCTCTGGGCCATGGTCGACAGCGCCGCCGAGAGTCTGAGCTTCCGCGACCTCGATTCGGCCCGCCACGATCTGGCCGGCTGGCCGCGCGGGACGCGGCGCGAGACGGCCGCCGAACGGGCCCTGGGTCTGTCGGGGTTTGACGCCGGCCGGATGATCGCCTGGTTCGGCGGCCGCGATCCGCAGACCGCCGAAGGGGCCATGGCCCTGGCCTCGGCCTATCAGGCCAGCGGTCGAACCAGCGACGCCGCCAATCTGATCCGCCGCTTCTGGCGCGACAAGGTGTTCGAGGCCGACGCCCAGCGGGCCATGGCCGCCCGCTTCGGCGCTTTCCTGACCAGCGACGACTATGCCCGCCGCGCCGACATCCTGCTGTATGGAACCCAGGGCCCGGCCGCCCGCGACGCCGTCGCCCTACTGCCGGCCGATCAGCAGGCCCCCGCCCTCACCCGCATGGCTCTGCGCGCCAATTCGGCCGACGCCAACGGGCTCTACGACGCCCTCACCCCCGACCAGCAGCAGTCGCCGGGCGTCGCCTTCGAGCGCGCCGCCTATCTGCGCCGCAAGGGCATGGACACCCTGGCCTTCTCGCTGCTGCGCTACTTCCCCACCCCGCCGCCCACCGACGAGGCCGCCGCGGCGGTCTGGAAGGAGCGCAAGCAACTGGTGGTCGCCGCCCTGCGGGCCGGCGACAGCGCCGGCGCCTACGCCGCCGCCGCCAATTGCGGCCTGCCCGGCGGCGCCGACGCCGCCGAGGCCGAGTTCTACGCCGGCTGGATCGCCCTGACCCGGCTGAAGGATCCCGACCGCGCCGCCGGCCACTTCCAAAGCCTGGCCGACATCGGCGTCTCGCCGATCACCCGCGGCCGCGCCCTGTACTGGCAGGGCCGCGCCGCCGACGCCCAGGGCGACCCGATCGGGGCCAAGTCCTACTATTCCGAGGGCGCGCGCTACATCACCACCTTCTACGGCCAACTGGCCGCCGAACGGGCCGGCCTGACCCAGATCCAACTCGACAAGGACCCGGTGATCACCGCCGCCGACCGCGCTCGCTTCGAGGGCCGCGACCTGGTGCGCGCCGCCCGCATGCTGGCCGAGATCGGAGCCAAGGATCAGTTCCGGGCCTTCGTGCTGTACACGGACGACGTCCTGCCCAGCGCCGCCGAGGAAGGTCTGCTGGCCGACCTGGCGCGCGGCTATGGCGACCAGGACCTGGCGATGCGGGCCCTGCGCACCGCCGCCCAGCGCGGCTTCATCCTGCCTGAACGCAGCTATCCGCTGCTGGACCACCACTTCACGCCGGGCCCGGGTGCGGCCGAGACCGCCTTCGTCTATTCGATCTCGCGCCAGGAGAGCAATTTCGATCCCCTGGCCCGCTCGGCCCCGGGCGCGCGCGGCATGATGCAACTGATGCCGGCCACCGCCGCGCTGGTCGCCCGCAAGCTGGGCGAGTCGCACAGCGTCGATCGGTTGTCCGACCCGGTCTACAACATGCGCCTGGGCTCGACCTATCTGGGCGACATGGTCGGGACCTTCAGCGGCTCCTACATCATGGCCGCGGCGGCCTACAACGCCGGACCCGGCCGGCCGGCCCAGTGGACCAGCCTGTGCGGCGACCCGCGCGGCGCGGCCACCGACCCGCTCGACTTCATCGAGTGCATCCCGTTCTCCGAGACCCGCAACTATGTGATGCGCACCCTGGAGACGACCATGGTCTATCGCGCCCGGCTGAACGGCGGCGCCGCGCCCCTGACCCTGTCGAGCGACCTCAAGCGCGGCGGCTATGTCTACGCCCCCTCGGTGGCCTCGGCGGCGATCGCGGCGTCGCAGCCCTAGCCTTTGTCCCGCACGTCCAGCATCCGATACCGTCCCAGCAGCAGCCCCGCCGCCAGGAAGCTGGTGACGATCACCGACCAGACGATGCCGTCGACGCCCAGCTTCATCGGCAGGGCCAGCCACCAGGCTAGCGGCCCCATGATCAGGGCGTAGCTGATCATGTGGGTGACGGTGGGGATCCACACCTCGCCGCGGGCCCGCAGGGCCTGGGCGCAGACCACCTGCACGGCGTCGGGGATCAGGAACAGGCAGCTCAGCGCCAGGGCCGGGCCGATCAGGGCCAGGGCGGCCGGATCGCTGGTATAGGCCTGCGCCACCAGGCCCCGCAGCGGCCACAGCAGCAGCGAAACCAGCAGGGCGAAGGCGGCGGTGACGGCGAAGGCGATCCAGCCGGCGCGGCTCATGGCCGCCGGATCGCGCGCGCCATGGGCCCGCCCGACCTGGACGGCGGTGGCGGTCGACAGGCCCAGCGGGACCATGAAGATCACCGCCACCACATTGAGCACCACCGCCCAGGCGGCCACCGACAGCCCGCCCAGCCAGCCGGCCACCAGACTCATGCCGGCGAAGGCCGAGACCTCGAAGAAGTTCGACAGCCCCGCGCCGTAGCCGACCCGCCGCTGCTCGATCTCGGACGGCCGGTCGGGCGCGGGCTTGTCGAACACGCCCAGGGCCTTGGCGTCCTTCATCCGCACGATGATCACCACCAGCATGGCGGTGAAGGCGGCCCGAGCCACGAAGGTCGACCAGGCCGCGCCGACCGCGCCCAGGGCCGGCAAGCCAAAGGTCCCCGGCACCAGCAAGAGGTTGACCGCCAGGTTGATCAGATTGGCGATCCACATGGCGATGGTCACCGAGCCGGGGCGTGACAGACCCTCCAGCCAGAAGCTCAGGGCCACGCTCACCGCGTAGAGCGGCAGCGACAGCGAGAACACGATCAGCGGCGCGGTCGCCCCGTCGGCCAGGGCCTTGTCCAGCCCGGCCCGGTGCAGCAGGGGCGGCCCCAGCAGCACCAGCAGGGCCGCGCCGGCCAGGCCCAGTCCCAGGGCGTAGACCAGGCCCCGGCGCAGCACCGCCCCAGCGCCCTGCGGCTTGCCGGCCCCCAGGGCCCGCGAGGCCATCACCTGCACCCCGACCAGCAGGCCGACGGTCATGGTCACGAACACCGAGGTCGGAGCCCAGGCCATGGCGTGGAAGCCCAGCTGCTTGGCCGAGAAATGGCCGACAACGATGGCGTCGGTCAGACCCATAACCATGATGCCCAGGCGCGACAGCACCACCGGCCCGGCCAGGCGCAGCAGTTCGATCAGGTCGGAGACAATGACGCCGCCTCGTCTCCCGGAGCGGGGAGCCGGCGCGGCCGCGTCGCGCGGCATGACGGGAGCCTTTCAAAAGAGGCGCGGAAAATGCCGCAAGCCTGGCCGTCGGGCAAGGGCGGGAACCCCACGCCGCTCTTTCCGGTTTGCTTCGTGACCGCGGAGGACCAAGCCATGACCGATATCGAGACCTCAAAATTCGAACCCGGCGCCGAGCGCGCCGCCCAGGCCGAACGCGACATCCAGGCGCCGATCGACGCCCAGGAGCAGCGGTCCTTCGCCGAGCCGAAGAAGGAGTCGGGCGCCATGCAGGCCGGGGCCCGCCGCTATCCCGAGCCGCCCTTCCCCGAGCGGCATCAGGTCAAGCCGGGGATCGAGGCCAGGCTCGATCCGGCCCCGATGTACGACGCGCCGTTCTACAAGGGTTCGGACAAGCTGAAGGACAAGGTGGCCCTGATCACCGGCGCCGATTCCGGCATCGGCCGGGCGGTGGCGGTGCTGTTCGCCCGCGAGGGCGCCGACGTGGCCATCGCCTATCTCACCGAGCACACCGACGCGCAGGAGACCCAGCGCGCCGTCGAGGCCGAGGGCCGCCACGCCATCCTGCTGCCTGGCGACGTCGCCGATCCGGCCTACGCCAAGGCCGCCGTCGCGCGCACGGTGGCCGAGCTGGGCGGCCTGGACGTGCTGGTCAACAACGCCGCCTTCCAAGAGCACGTCACCGCCTTCGAGGACCTCACCGAGGCGCATTTCGATCGCACGCTGAAGACCAATCTCTATGGCTATTTCCACATGGCTCAGGCGGCCGCGGCGGCGATGAAGCCGGGCGCGGCGATCGTCAACACCGGCTCGGTCACCGGCCTGCTCGGCAACAAGGATCTGCTGGACTATTCGATGACCAAGGGCGGCATACACGCCTTCACTCGCTCGCTGGCCACCCACCTCATCGACAAGGGCATAAGGGTCAACGCCGTCGCCCCCGGTCCGGTGTGGACGCCGCTGAACCCGGCCGACAAGCAGGCCCCCGACGTCGCCGAGTTCGGCGCCAAGACGCCGATGAAGCGCCCGGCCCAGCCCGAGGAGATCGCCCCGGCCTATGTGTTCCTCGCCTCATCCCACTGCTCCAGCTACATCACCGGTGAGATCTTGCCGATCATCGGCGGCTACACCGGCGGGTAGCTCGAACCGTCCGCCTCGGGCATGAAGGGGGCATGCGCCAGTCCCTCGCCCTGATCACCCTGCTCGTCCGCGATTATGACGAGGCTATCGGCTTCTATGTCGGCCAGCTCGGCTTCGGGCTGGTCGAGGACACCGCGCTTTCGCCGGACAAGCGCTGGGTGGTGGTGGCGCCGCCCGGCGGCCCGGGGGCCCAGTTGCTGCTGGCCAAGGCGTCGGACCAGCGCCAGGCGGCGCGGATCGGCGATCAGACCGGCGGCCGGGTGGCCTTGTTCCTGCGCACCACCGACTTCGCCGCCGATCACGCGCGGATGACCGCCGCCGGCGTGCGTTTTCGCGAGCCGCCGCGCCACGAGCCCTATGGCGTGGTGGCGGTGTTCGAGGACCTTTACGGTAACGCCTGGGACCTCCTGCAATTGAAGGCGTCGTTGTGATCCGCCTGCTGGCCCTGCTGACGGCCCTGGTCCTGGCCGCCGCCCTTCCCGTGCAAGCCGCCCCCGCCAAGCTGCGGGTGCTCTATCTGACCCAGTCGGTCGGCTGGCGGCACGCGCCGGTGAGCCGGACCGGCCAGGCCCTGGCCCCGTCGGAGACGGCGATGATCGCCATCGGCCGGGAGTCCGGCGCCTTCGAGGCGCAGGTGACCCAAGACGCCGCCGAGATCACGCCCGAGCGGTTGAAGACCATCGATGTGCTGGTGTTCTACACCACCGGCGCCCTGCCGATCCCCGACGCCGCCTGGACCGCCGTCCAGGCCTGGGTGGCCAGCGGCGAGGGCGGCTTCGTCGGCCTGCACAGCGCCACCGATACGGCCTGGCCCTATGCCGGGCCGGGCGAGCCGTACGCCCGCTTCATCGGCGGCGAGTTCGCCGGCCATCCGTGGGTCCAGGGGACGCCGGTGCGCATCGCCGCCCTTGATCCGCGCCATCCCACCGTCGCCATGTGGCCCCCGGTCTTCGATTACGCCGAGGAGATCTACCAGTATTCGGACCTCGATCCGGCCCGGGTGCGGGTGCTGCAGGCCTTGGACTTCGCCGGTACGCCGCTGAAGCGGCCCTACGCCGTGCCGGTGACCTGGGTGCGCCAGATCGGCAAGGGTCGGCTGTTCTACGGCAATCTGGGCCACACGGTCTCCACCTGGGACGATCCGCGCTTTCGCCGCCAGATCGTCGCCGCCGTGCGCTGGAGCGCCGGCCGGACGGCCGGGTCCGCCACGCCCAACCCCCACGCGCAGGCGCTGGCGGCGATCACGGCCCTGCTGACCTATGACGGCGAACCCGGTCGTGACGTCGCGGCCCTGACCCGGCGGCTGGCGCGGGCCGACGAAGCCTGGCTGACGGCGACGGCGGCCCAGATCGCCGCCCTGCGGCCGCTCTATCCCCGCGCCCTCAAGGCCGGCGATCCGCCCGAGCGGGCGGCGGCCGACCAGGCCCGCTTCGAGGCCGCCTATCGGCCGCTGCGCGACGCGGTGCTGGCCCACGCCGGCGGCTAGCCGGCCGCCAAGGCCAGGGCGTGGTTGCGGACGTCCGCCGGCCAGTCGGCCATCCGGTCCGCGAAGCCCGCCGCGTCGCCGGCGAACAACGCCCGGCAGGCCTCCTCGTAGCCGGGCCGGTCGCCGGCCAGGGCGGTGAGGAAGCGGTAGGCGGCGTCGCGGCCGCGGCGCTGGCGGTCGGGGGCCTCGGCTTCGCGCCGCGCCGCTTCCACCAGCCGGCGCAGGGCCACCGAGGCCCCGCCGGGTTGGGTCGCCAGCCAGTCCCAGTGGCGCGGCAGCAGGGTGACCTCGCGGGCTGTCACCCCCAGCTTGGGCCGGCCCGGGCCCCGGCTCGGCGTGGCCGGGGTCAGCCGCGCCGCCAGGGCCTCGGGGCCGCCGCGCAGGTCGAGATCCACCGCCTTGCCGTCGGGATCGAAGATCAGCACCGCGGCGGCCGGATCGGCGGCCAGCCGAGCCTGGACGGCCAGGGCCACGGCCAGCAGCGGCCCGGCGGCCAGACGGCGGTCGGCCTCGAAGGCGGCGTGGGTTTCCTCCACGGGCGCGCTCATCCGGTCAGGGCCTCGGCGCCCAGCCGCCCGCGCCACCAGCCGAGCCGATCCTTCAGCCGCAGGGACAGCCCCAGCGGCGACAGGCCCTCGTCGTCCACGGTCTCGATCACCTCGAAGGCGAAGCCCGCCTCGCCATCGGCGGTCCACAGCGCCTGCAGGGCGCGGTTGGGATGGCCGCCGCGGCGCAGGGTGAACCAGACGCCGTTCTGGCGGCTGTCGAGGTCGGGCGTGACGTCCAGCCAGGCCTGGCCGGTGGCCAGGCGGCGCACCGCATAGACCCCGGCCGGACGCTTGCGCTCCTTGTAGTCGCGGATCAGCTGTTTTCGTCGG
>JAQGIN010000522.1 GCA_028291125.1 Caulobacter sp. | reverse complement strand
GCTCCGGCGTGTCGACCGGCCCGCGCGAGCCGTTGATCGCCGCCCAGCCCGTCAGGCCCGGCTTCATGCGGTGGCGATGGGCGTATTGCGCCACCAGCTTGGCCGACTCGATCTCGCCGGTCTTCATGCCGATGGCGTGCGGCCGCGGTCCGACCAGCGACATCTCGCCGCGCAGCACGTTGAACAGCTGCGGCAGCTCGTCGAGGCTGGTGGCGCGGATGAACCGGCCGACCCGCGTGACGCGGTCGTCGCCGGCGCTGATCTGGCGCGACGCCGTGTGGTCGGCGTCCGCGTGCCGCATCGAGCGGAACTTCCAGACCAGGATTTCCTCGTTGTTGAAGCCGTGGCGGCGCTGGCGGAAGAAGATCGGCCCCGGGCTGTCCAGCCGGACCGCCAGGGCGACCACCAGCATCAGCGGGGTCAGGGCCAGCAGGCCCAGCCCGCCCAGGACCAGGTCCTGAGTGCGCTTGACCAGGGCCCGGCGGCTGTCGGCCGGGCCGCCCGACAGCTCGGTCAGGGCGGAGTCGGCGATCTGCGAGACGGCGGCGTGGGCGATCACCCCGTCGTCGTCGACGAACAGGCAGACGGTGTTGGGCAGCACCGACAGCCGCTCCATCAGCTGGTGGATGCGGCCCTGGGCCGAGGCGGTGACGGCGATCACCACCCGGTCGACATAGGGCATGATGCGATGGTCGACGAGGGCGCTGGTGTCGCCCAGCACCGGCACGCCCAACAGGTGGCCGGGCGAGCGGCCGTGGCGATCGTCGAAGATGCCCAGGACATTGACCTCGCGGTTCTTCAGGGCGGCGGCGATGAATCGCTCGGCGTTGGCGGTGGCCCCGACCAGCACCACGTTGGGCGTCAGATGGCCCTCGCGGCGACCGCGATCGATCAGGGTCCACCAAGCGGCGTGCAGGCCGATCAGCAGCGGCAGGATACCGGCGAACCAGGCCTTGAGGGCCAGGTGACCGGACGGCGACCGGCCGGTCAGGCGCAGGGCGAGCAGGACGGTCAGGGCGGTGAACCCCAGGGCCGCCAGCACGCGCACCATATGGCGGAGCAGGGGTTCGCGGTGGGCGAAGTCATAGGCCTCGAAAGCGTGCAGGCCGAACAGCAGGGCGGCGGCCGACAGGGCGAAGGGAGCCAGGCCCATCGGCGCGCCGGAGACGTCGCGGGCCAGCAGCCAGAGCAGGGCCGCGGCGCCGATGATGGCGGCGGCGTCGAAGGCGCGGAACATGCGGGCTAGGCTGCGAGCCTCGACCCGGGCGCGGGCCGGGACCAGATGGACGGGCCGAAACGGCCCACGGCGCAACAAGACGCCGGACACGATGCTGCCTTCGGGCCGGTCCGACCGCGGGTCGGCGTCGGTCGGCCGATCGGTGGGCGTGGACGGGGGCGCCAAGGCGGACGGCATGTGACTCTCGGATTGCAGACCAGCGTTCTAACCTAGGCGTGCGATCTAAGCGTCACGTTAACGCGTATTTCCCAAGACACTCGATTGTCAGGGCGCGTCGAACAGGCTATCGGAGCGCTCCTCTCCGGAGGGAGACGTGGCCGAGAGGCTGAAGGCACCGCTTTGCTAAAGCGGCATACCCCAAAAGGGTATCGAGGGTTCGAATCCCTCCGTCTCCGCCAACACCCCATCCATCGCCGTCCACCGACGTCCGCCAGGGTCCAGCAAGCCTCTGGTGTCATTGGGAAATCGCGAAATATGTTCGAACGCGATCCACCGCTATTGGATATCGGGCCGCGAGCGGCGGAGGGGCCTGGGGGCGGCCCATGCGATCGGCTTGGCTAGAAGCGGGCGGACAGGCGCAAGGCCAGGGTCCGGGGCCGGGGCGGGGTGATGATCTGGTCGCGGGTGATCAGGAACGGATTGCCGAAGGAAAAGCTGTTGCCGTGGGCGCCCAGCGGGTTGTCGATCGTGGCGCTCAAGGTCCATCGCGCCGCTTCGAGGCTGGCGACGCCGCGCAGGCCCAGATACTCGCCCATCTCGTGGGTCTTGTCGGCGTCGAAGGTCAGGTATGAGGCGCCGACATAGGTGGCCTGGGCCTGCAGGCGGACCGTCCGGCCGCTGGGCAGGTCGCGGTGATGGTCGACGCCGAAACTGGCCGAGGCGCGCGCCACGCCCGGCAGGCCCGCGTCGCTGCGCGAACTGAAGTCGAGATTGCGCCGGGTGATCTGCGGGTCATTGAGCAGGGCGGCGGCCCGCAGGTCGATCTGATCGGTCAGCCGCAAGGCCGCCTCGGCTTCCACGCCGCGATTGTCGCCATTGCCGATATTGGCGGTGAAGGCCGTGCCGTCGGCCAGATACTGGTCGCTCTGCACCGACTCCCAGGTGGCGTAGAACGCCGCCACGCGGCCCTGCAGGCGATCGCCCCACCCGCGGTACTTCACGCCCAGCTCGTAGTTCCAAAGCTCGTCGGCCTGGTAGCGGCGCGCCGGCGCGCCGGCGATGTCGAAAGCCTGACCGATCCGCCCGGCGGTGTTGTAGCCGCCGGGCCGGTAGCCCTCGGCGGCCTGGGCGTAGAGCAGCACGCCGGGCCAGGCGTCGTAGCTGACCAGGACTTTCGGCGACAGGCCGGTGGCGTCGTCGGCGCCGCTGAACACGCGCTGGCCGACGGCCTGGACGACGGTGGAGTCGGTGTCGAAGCGGAAGTCGAACCAGCGCAACCCGGCCGTGGCCGACAGGCGTTGGGTGACGTCCAGAGTGACCTCGCCATAGATCGCCGTCTCGTTGATCTTGTCGCGCCGCCGTTCGGCATAGGCGTTTGGCCCCGTCCCCGAAGGGGCGTGCAAGGCGCTGTCGAGCCGAATGTCGCCGGTCGACGCGAAGGCGCCGATCAGGCCGTGCAGGCGATGGTCGCTGGGCGTCGCGTAGGTGACCTCCGCCACCGTCAGGTCGATGGCCTTTTCCTCGTCCAGGGCGGCGGGCGCGCCGGCCAGGCCATAGAGCGCCGAGGCCGTGGTGGCGTCGTACCGGCTGTCGAAATGATGCGACAGGCGCGAGACCGAACCGGTCACCCGCCCCCAAGGGCCGTCGCTCGCCAGGGTCAGGGAGACGTGTTCGAAGTCGTTGTCGTGGGGCTCGCGTACCGGGTTGTCGCGCTGGTGCGGACCCAGGCGGCGCAGGCCGTACTGGGTGTCGGCATTGTTGATCGACTGGGTGGTCAGGCCCAGGGTCGCCGTCCAATGGGCGGAGAGGGCGGCGCGCAGGCTCGCCCGCACCCCCTCGCGCGTCGAGCCGTTGACACGCTTGAGACCCAGGGTCGGATTGGCGATATAGCCGCTCTCGGCGTCGCGATAGGTCACCACCCGCAGGGCGACGCGCCCTGGTACGAGCGGGAGGTTGGCCATGGCCTCCAACTCGTCGCCGCCACCGCCGTTCCAGGTGTGTGACAGCCCGGCCAGGAGGCTGGCCTGGTAACGGTCGAGGTCGGGCTTGCGGGTGGCGATGCGCACGACGCCGCCCAGCGAGCCGCCGCCATAGAGCGTGCCCTGCGGACCGCGCATGATCTCGACGCGCTCGATGTCGGCCAGCCGCAGGTCGGGATCGGGCGCGCTGTAGGTGATCGGCACGTCGTCGAAATAGAGCGCGACCATCGACTGGGTCTGCCCCGTGAAGGCGCCGTCCGACAGGCCGCGCAGCAGGATCTTGTCGCGGCCGGGCCCGAGGTTGGTCACGGTCATGCCGGCCACCTGGCCGCTCAGGTCGCCCAGGCTGGTGAGGGTCTCGCGCTGCAACGCCCTGCCGGAGACCACGGAGATCGCGTAGGGCGTGCGGCCGGGCAGGTTGGGATAGCGTTGGGCGGTCACGACCACCTCGCCCAGACCCAGGATCGTCGGCGCTTCGGTGACGACCGCGGGGTGCGCGCGGGCCGGGGCGATCTTGCGGATCAACACGGTGCGCGGATCTGGGAGCGCGTAGGCGCAGCCGCTTTGAGCCAGGATCCTGTCGAGCGCCGCCCGCGGCGACAGGCGGCCCGAAAGCGCCGGGGAAAGTCCGTGGCAGGCCTCCAGGTCGCCGCCGAGCGACAGGTCGGCCTGCAGCGCGAAGTCGATCAAGGCCGCGTGGACCGGTTTGGCGGCGATCTGCAGGCGCACGGACGGACCCTGGTCCTTGGCCGGGGCGGCCTGGGCCGCCCCGGCGGCCAGGCCAGCCATCAGCGTCGCCGGCCATAGCTGGCCGCCGCGACGCCGCGCCCGCGCCTTGCCCCGGGTCGTCAGGGCCGGGCCGCTTTCGCCTTGAGCACGATCTCGCCGCCGCTCGCCTGGCTGACGATAGGCGCGAACAGTTCCAGACGCCGGATCATCGCGGCTTCCTTGTCGATCAACAGCACGCCGGAGACTTTCACCGAAGCCGCGCTGGGATCAACCCGGATCGGCGTGGCGACGTAACGGTTCAGGTCGGCGACCACCTCCGGCAGGGGGGTCTGGCGATAGACGAGCTTGCCGGATTTCCAGGCGAAGGCCGCGTCCGGATCGGTCGCGCGGACGAGCGAGCCTTGGGCGCCGCGCGCGTGGATCAACTGCTGTCCCTTGCTCAGGCGCACCGCAGCCTCGCCGCCGCCGGACACCGCCACCACGCCGCGGCGCACCGTGACCGCCAGTCGGTCGTCATGGCTGAGGATGTTGAATTCGGTGCCCAACACCCGGACCTCGCGGTCGGCGACCGCGACCACGAACGGCCGCGCGGCCTGATGGGCGACATCGAACGTCGCCTCGCCGTCGACCAGGGTGACGTCGCGCTGGCCGCGGCCCAGACGGACGCGAAGCTGCGTCGCGCCGCCCAGGGTCAATTTCGAACCGTCGGCCAGGGCGACCTCGCGCGTTTCGCCCCGTTGGGTGGAATAGTCGGTGAAGATCGGGCGGGTGAGTTGCGGCAGGACGGCCAGGACAATGGCCGCCGCCGCCGCGGCGGTGGCGGCCCCGGTCCAGAGCCACCGGCGCGTGGGGGGCTCGGCGCGTCGGCGCGGCGGTGCGACCGTGTCGGCGAGAGGCGCGTCGTCGTTCGCCGGCGCATCGTCCAGCTCGACCCACAGCGCCTCGACGGCGTCATAGGCCGCCGCGTGCGCCGGGTCGGCCTCGAGCCAGGCCTGGAACGTGGTCCAGTCCTCGAGGGCGGCGGCGCCCTGCAGGCGCGCGAACCAATCGACGGCGGCCTGTTGGATCGAGTCTCTGTTGGCGGGCTCTGTCATCGACGCGTTGCGCTTCCTTCGCGCCGGTCCAAAGAGGGCGCTCGCCACAATGACGCCACCACCGTGAAAATCCCTCCTCGGTTCTGCCGAGGGTGATGCGAAAAGAACACGCTCATCGTCCGACCCGCTTGAGAAGGTGGCCCAGCGCCAGGCTGACATGCTTTTCCACCGCGCTGAGCGAGATGCCCATCCTGGCCGCGGTCTCGACCTGGGTCAGGCCCTCGAACTTGTGCAGCCGGAACACCCTTTGGGTCACCGGCGACAAGGTCGTCAGGGCCTGGGACAGTTTTTCGAGGCGTTGGCGGGCGATGACGGCGGCCTCCGCGTCCGGCGCGTCGGCGACATCCAGCGCGCCGACCATGGCGTGGTTGGCGCGTCGCCATTCGGTCTCGCGCGCGCCGGCCCGCTTGGCGCGCCGCAGCCGGTCGAGCATCAGGTTGGAGGCCAGGCGATAGAGATAGGCGGGAGGATTGTCGATCGCCTCGCCGGTGATCGCCTGGACCTTCAGATAGAGTTCCTGGACCAGGTCCTCGACGTCGGCGCGCCCGCCCAGGCGAGCCTGGAAAAAGCGGCGCAGGTCGTCGCGCCGCTCGAGATAGGCCGCCGTGAGCGGGGGGGAGGACTTCTGCAAACCGCCGCTCCCTCAGTCGATCGCGCGCGCGCGGGCGCGAACGGGTGTCGAGCCGAACAGCGCCTGGGCCGCGTCGATGATCATCGCAGGAACGCTTCGCCCTTCTCTGGCGGCGAGGGTGTCGGTGAAGGCAGCAGACACATGGCGCGGCGTCGCGATTAAGGCAAGGCTCGGGCGCGCCGGCCAGGCGCGGAAGAAATCGGTGAGGGGGCCGATCCGGCGCGGCGTCATTGGCTCGAACGGCGCGGGGGCGTCAGGAGCCACGGCCCATAGATGCGAATTTTTTGCGATTTCGACGGCACCATCGCCAAGCTCGACACCACCGACCTGGTCCTCGGCCGTCTAGCCGATCCGGCCTGGGAGGCGCTCGAGGCGCGGTGGACCGACGGCGAGATCACCGCCGCCGAATGCATGCGCGGCCAGATCGCCCTGATCGGCGGCGATGACGCCGCCCTCGACGCCGTGCTCGACGGCGTCGAACTGGCCGACGGCTTCGTCGCGTTCGTCGCCTGGTGCCAAGCCAGCGCCGTGCCCCTGACCGTGGTCAGCGACGGGGTCGACCGGTTCATCGCCCGGATCCTGGGCCGGTACGGCCTGGGCCATCTGCCGGTGGTCGCCAATCGCCTGGTCGGCGCCGCGGGCGCCCGCGGCCTGGAGCAGCCCTGGGCCCGCGCCGGCTGCGCCGCCGGGTCGGGCGTCTGCAAGTGCCAGGTCGCCACCAACGACGGGCGAACCGACGACCTGATGGTCTTCATCGGCGACGGTCGCTCGGACTTCTGCGTTTCCAATCGCGCCGACCTGCTGTTCGCCCGCGACCAGCTGGCCGCCTATGCCCGGGCCCGCGCGGTGCCCCATCACGAATTTTCCGACTTCCACAGCATCACGACGACGCTCGCGGCTGTTCAGGACCGCCTGGCCCGCCGCGCCGCCATCTGACCGGAGCCCCTTTCATGTACGACGCTGAAAAATCCGCCGTCCTTCGCGCCGGCGCCCTCGACGAGGCCGCCCTGCGCGAACTCGAGGCCCAGTACTGCTCCTATGGCGACACGGTGCACTACCTGCCCGACCCCAAGTTCTTCGACGGCTGCGAGGGATCGTTTATGTACGACGCCCAGGGCCGCCAGTTCCTCGACCTGCAGATGTGGTACTCGGCGGTCAATTTCGGCTACCGCAACCCGCGTCTGGCCGCCGTCGCCCACCGCCAGCTCGACACCCTGCCGCAGGTGGCTTCGCAGTACCTGCACCGCGAGAAGGTAGAGCTGGCGGCGCTGATCGCCCAGGACGCCGAGAAGAAGTTCGGCCACAAGGGCCGGGTGCACTTCAATGTCGGCGGCGCCCAGGCGGTCGAGGACTCGCTGAAGCTGGTGCGCAACGCCACCGGCGGCAAGCAGCTGATGTTCGCCTTCGAGGGCGGCTATCACGGCCGCACCCTGGGGGCCTCGGCGATCACCTCGTCCTATCGCTACCGCCGCCGCTTCGGCCACTTTAGCGATCGCGCCCAGTTCATTGAGTTCCCCTACCACTTCCGTGGTCCCAAGGGCATGAGCAAGGAGGAGTACGGCGAGGCCTGCGTGGCCAAGTTCGCCCGACTGTTCGAGACCGAATACAACGGCGTGCTCGACACCAAGACCGGCCAGGCCGAGTTCGCCGCCTTCTATGTCGAACCGATCCAAGGCACCGGTGGCTATGTCATCCCGCCGCTCAACTTCTTCACCGGGCTGAAAAAGGTCCTCGACCAGCACGGCATCCTGCTGGTGGTCGACGAAATCCAGATGGGCATGTACCGGACCGGCAAGCTGTGGTCGATCGAGCACTTCGGCGTCCAGCCCGATGTGTTGGTGTTCGGCAAGGCCCTGACCAACGGCCTCAATCCGCTGTCGGGCGTCTGGGCCAAGGAGGCTCTGATCAACCCGGAGATCTTCCCGCCCGGCTCGACGCACTCGACCTTCAATTCCAACCCGATGGGCACGGCCGTGGCGCTGGAGACCCTGCGGATGACGTCCGAGACCGACTACGGCGCGGCCGTGATGGCGAAGGGCGCCTACTTCCTGGAGGGCCTGAGGGATCTGCAGAAGCGCTGGTCGCAGATCGGCGACGTCGACGGCCTGGGCCTGGCCCTGCGCGCCGAGATCTGCCAGGCCGACGGCTTCACCCCCAACAAGGCCCTGCTCAACCGCATGGAGGCCGAGGGGATGAAGGGCGACATCGAGATCGACGGCCAGCGCTACGGCCTGATCCTCGACGTCGGCGGCTACCACAAGAACGTCATCACCCTGGCCCCGTCGCTGGAGATCAGCAAGGGCGAGATCGATCTGGCCCTGAAGCTGCTCGACGCGGTGCTGCGCCGTTGCGTCGACTGACGTGCGGCATGCGCCCTTTCTTCCTGGACCTGGACACGGCGCTCGAGCAGCAACCGACGCTGCGTGAGCGCGGCGGCGGTCTCGCGGTCGACGCCCGCGACCTTGGGCCAGCTCTGCGCCTGTGGAGCCGGCCTCGGGCCCTGGCGGCGCTGGCCGAGCGCCTGCGCGATCGCGCGCCGGCGGGCCCGGGCCCCGACCTGGTGTTCGCCGGCTCGGGGGACTTCCACCACGTCACGCCGCTGCTGATCGAACGCGCCATCGCCGCCAGCGACCTGGGCCCGGTGACGGTGGTGCATTTCGACAACCACCCCGACTGGGTGCGGTTCGCCAACGGCCTGCACTGCGGCTCCTGGGTCGGGCGCGCCGCGCGCCTGCCGGGCGTGGCCAAGGTGATCACCGTCGGTGTCTGCAGCGACGACATCGACCGCCCCGAAACCAAGCGCGCCGACCTCGACCTGGTCGCCGAGCGGCGGGTCGAGCTCTATCCCTACCGCGTCCCGGACGGCGGTCCGATCCTGCGGGTCGGCGACCAGGCCTGGCCGTCGATCGAGGCCCTGGGCGAGGCCGAATTCGCCGCCTTGCTGGCGTCGCGCATCACCACCCCGGCGATCTACGTCACCATCGACAAGGACGTGCTGCGCTCGGGCGAGGCCATCACCAATTGGGACCAGGGGCGCTTGAGCCTGGACGGCCTGGAGGCCCTGATCCGCGCCGTCTGCGGCCGCGCCCGGCTGATCGGCGCCGACGTGGTCGGCGACTGGTCGCCGCCGCTCTATGGCCCCTGGCCGGTGGCGGCCCTGCTCAAGCGCGGCGAGGCCTTCCTCGACCAGCCTCGCGGGGCCGCCCCGCCCAGCGTCGTGCGGCGCACCAACGAAGGCGCCAATCTGCGGCTGCTGTCGCTGTTCGCGCAGGTGGCGCCGTGACCCCGCTCACCGCCGCCAGCGCCGGCCTGCTGGCTTTCTGCATCGTCACCGAGATTGGCCGCGAGCTGTGCTTCAAGGCGGCCTCGGACGGCGCCGAGGGCAAGCGCGCCTATGTCGCGGCCCTGGCCCAACAGCCGATGCTGTGGCTGGGCGTGGTGTTCTGGTTCGTCGAAATGGTGGCCTGGG
Organism: Caulobacter sp.; assembly: GCA_028291125.1. GTDB lineage: Bacteria > Pseudomonadota > Alphaproteobacteria > Caulobacterales > Caulobacteraceae > Caulobacter. The sequence continues at coordinate 6,747 of JAQGIN010000522.1, read as the reverse complement.
TGCTGGTGCTGGAGACCACCCCGCTGGGCCTGGCCTTTCCGATCATGACCCTGACCTATGCCGGCGTACCGCTCGCCGGCACGCTGATCCTCAAGGAGCGCCTGACGCCCCTCCAGATCGCCGGCGCGGCCCTGGTCGCCGCCGGCGTGACCTGCGTGGGGGTGTCGGGCCTGTGACCCCTTCCAACCCCGGAGCGACGGTCATGACGCCGCAAGATTTCCGCCTCGCCAAGCGCGCCAAGGGCCTGATGGCCTGGACCGCCTGGGACCTGGTCCCAGTCGCCGCGGCGCTCGCCCACCTGGCCTTCGTCGTCTGGATCGTCGTCGGGTCCGCCAACCGCCCGTGGTGGGGCCAACTGATCTGCGGCCTCCTCTACGCCCTGGCGATCAGTTGGAACGTCAACGGCGTGGCGCACAACTTCCTGCACACGCCGTACTTTCGCGCCAAGGCGCTCAACCGGGCCTTCTCGCTGCTGGAATCCCTGGCCATCGGCTTCTCCCAGACCTTCTACACCTGGGTCCACCTGCGCCATCACGAGGGCAACAGCGATCGGCCGGGGCCCGACGGCTCGACCCGCGACTGGCTGTCGATCTATCGGCATGGCCAGGGCGGTCGGCCCGAGAGCGTCTGGTCCTATGTGTTCCTCGGCTTCTTCCGCGACAGCGGCGGCTCGGTCTATGCGGCGCTGAAGGCGCGCGGCCGCGACGACGACGCCCGCTGGGGCCGCATCGAGCTGGCCGCCGTCGCGGCCTTCGTCCTGGCCATGGCGCTGATCGACTGGCGGGCGGTGCTGTTCCTGCTGCCGTTCTACTATCTGGGCGAATGCCTCTCGCAGCTGAACGGCTATTACGAGCACTTCAACGGCGATCCCGACACCCCGATCGCCTGGGGCGTCTCCAGCTACGACCCGCTCTACAACCTCACCTGGTTCAATAACGGCCATCACGCCGAGCACCACTTCCGGCCGGCGGTCCACTGGACGCGGCTGCCGGCTCTGCGCCGGGCGCTGACGGAGGTCCAACAGGCCGCCGGCGTCCATGTCATCGGCCCGGCCCACGCCCTGGGCTTCCTGGCGAGGTCCAACCGGCGCGCCCGGCGAGGGGCGCGGTCATGAGCGTCCAGCCCCTCAGACTGGCCGGCCGCTCGGGCCAGGGCGTCCTGCTCATCCACGGCCTGACCGGCGCGCCGGCGGAAATGAAACCGCTGGCCAAGCGCCTGGCGCGGCGGGGCTTCGACGTGGCCGCGCCCTTGCTGCCCGGCCACGGCGTCGACGAGGCGACCCTGCTCAGGACCACCTGGCGCGACTGGCTCGACGGCCTTTGCGAGGCCTATGACCAGTTCGCCATCGAAGTCGACGCGGTGCACGTGGCCGGCATCTGCGTCGGCGGCGCCCTGGGCCTGATGCTGGCCGCCGAGCGCCCGACCATCCGCGCCGCCGCGGTCTATTCGATGACCTTCGAATATGACGGCTGGAACATGCCGCGCTTCGCCGTCGCCGCGCCGGTGATCCAGCTGGTCGCCAATCTGCCGGGCGTGCGCCGGCTGGGCTGGTCGGAGACCCACCCCTACGGTCTCAAGGACGAGCGGTTGCGCGGCCTGGCCGAGCGCGCGCCGGGCGGGCTGATCGAGGGCGCCATCGACCGGCTGCCGCTCGGCGCCCTGTTCCAGATGTATCGGCTGGGCCGGCGCCTGGAGCGGATCGGCAAGGCGATCGCGACCCCGACCCTGATCCTGCACGCCCGCGACGACGACATGAGCCATCCGCGCAACGCCTATCGGCTGCAGAGGGCCCTGGGCGGCCCCACGCGCCTGCAGCTGCTCGAGGACAGCTATCACATGATCCATGTCGACCAGGAGCGCGACCGGGTGGCGGCGACCACCGCCGCCTTCTTCGCCGCCGCGCCGGTCGGAACCCAGTTCCTGGGACAGCGGGCGCATGTTTGAGACCCGGGTCCTGACCAGCCTCGACGAGTTGCCGCGCGCGCAATGGGATCTCCTGTTCGCCGGCGACCTGGAGGGCTTCGACTATCTGCGGGCGGTGGAGGGCGCGGGCCTGGCGGGGTTTTCATGGCGCTATGTGCTGGTCCACCGCCAAGGCCGCCTGGTCGGCGCGGCGCCGGCCTTCATCACCGACTACCGGCTCGAGACCACCTTCGAGGGGACCGGCCGCAGGATCGCCGAGCGGGTCCGCCGCTTCGCGCCCGGGGTGATGACGCCGAGGCTGGCGTGCCTGGGCTCGCCCTGCACGGAGACGGCGACCGTCGGCTTCGCCCCGGACCTGCCGGCCGAGGATCGGCCCGCCGTCCTGGCGGCGCTGATCCAGGCCTTCGAACGCGACGCGGCCCGGGCGGAGTGTCCGCTGATGGGCGTCAAGGACGCCGCCTTCGCCCAGGCCGAACTGTGGTCGCGGGCCCTGGCCCGCGCCGGATACAGCGCCGTGCCGGGTCAGGCCATCGCCGACCTGGTCATCGACTTCCCCGATGTCGACGCCTATCTGGCGCGGCTGTCCTCCGGCGTGCGCCGCGACATGTGCCGCAAGCTGCGGGCCCGGGCCGGGGTGCGAGTCGAGCTGCGGGCCACTCTCGGCCCCGACCTGCCGCGGGCCATGGCGCTCTATCACCAGACCCTGGCCCGGGCCGCCGCCCGACTGGAGACCCTGACCCCGGCCTTCTTCGCGCAGGTGGCGGCGCGCATGCCGGGCCGGGCGGTGTTCGCGCTCTACTATGTCGGCGACGACCTGCTGGCCTTCAACCTGCTGCTCGAGGACGGCGAGGTCCTGCTCGACAAGTTCTTCTGCATGGAGGCCGAGCGTGGCCGCGCCCACAACCTCTATTTCCTCAGCTGGTTCCACAATCTCGAACTCTGCCTGCGGCGGGGCCTCAAGCGCTATCAGAGCGGCCAGGCCAACCTCGCCGACAAGCTGCGGCTGGGCAGCCGGCTGACCCCGGCGGCGATGTATTTCCGCCATCGCAACGGGCTGCTGAACGGCGCCCTGCGCGCCCTGGCGCCGCTGGTCCTGGGCGATCCGCTCGAGGGGGTGGCCGCATGACCTCGGCCGCCAAGACGCCGCGCCGTCGCCTCGCGCCAATGGTGCTGTTCGCCATCCTGCCGCTGCTGACCCTGGGCTATCAGGTCGCCGCCAAAGCCTCGGCCACGCACCTGGCGGGCGCCCGGTTCGACCTGGCCTGGCTGGCCAGCGCCGCGCGCCTGCCGACCGTGCAACTGCTGCTGGTCCTCGAGGTCGCCAGCTTCGCGGCCTGGATGACCGTCCTGGCCGAGATGCCGCTCAGCGCGGCCTTCCCGCTGTCGGCGGTGAGCTATGTGCTGATCATCGCCGCCAGCGCCGTGGTCTTCCATGAACCGGTCGGCGCGCTGCAGGGCGTGGGCAGCCTAGCGATCCTGGCCGGCGTGTGGCTGATCGGGCGCGGCTCCAGCGAGGCGCGCGCCGCGCCGGCGGGACCGGTCGCATGACCTCGATCGCGCTGAAGACCCTGCTGTTCGATTGGCGCCGCTTCGCGCCGGCGGCGGTCGCCGTGGGCTTTTCGGGACTGCTGGTGCTGTTGCAGGCGGGCCTGATCCTGGGCGTGTTCTCGCTGGCCAGCGTCTATGTCACCCAGTCCTCGGCCGACCTCTGGGTCGCCTTTCCCGGCGTGCAGAGCATCGATCTGGGCCGGCCGATCGGCGGGGCCGCCGAGCTGCTGTTGCGCGCCGATCCGCGCGTCGCCCAGGTCGAGCCCTTCTATTGGGGCTCGGGCGAGTGGCGCACCCGCCGCCACGGCATGGTCAATGTCTATATCGTCGGCGTCGACCCAAGCCCCGGCGCCATGGCGCTGGCGGGCGCCCTGCCGGCCGAGCTGCGTCTGACCCTGGCCGAGCCGGATGCGGTCCTGGTCGACCGCGCCGACCTGACCAAGCTGGAGACGAGCGTCGGCGGCCTGGCCGAGATCAACGGCCGGCGGGTGCGGATCGCCGGCGTCACCGACGGCCTGCGCGCCCTGGGCGGCGTCAATGTCATCGCCTCGCCGGCCACCGCCCGGCGCCTGGACCCGGCCATCGCCGGCGGAGACGGGGCGGCCTATTTCATCGCCCGGCTCACGGATCCGGCCGAGGCCCGGGCCGCGGTCGCCGATCTGCGGGCGATCGGTCGCCAGCGCGGCTTCGAGGCCATGACCAGCCAAGCCTTCGCCGATCGCAGCGTCCGCTACTGGCTGGCCGAATCCGGGGCCGGCGTGGCCTTCGTTTTCGGCAGCGCCGTGGCCATCCTGGTGGCGGTGATCGTCACCAGCCAGACCCTGGCGGCGGCGGTGGCCGCCTCGCTCAAGGACTATGCCGCCCTGCGGGCCCTGGGCTTCACCGTCGGCGCCCTGCGCGCCATCGTCCTGGCCCAAACCGCCTGGATCGCTGCCGCCGGCCTGGGCCTGGCCGGAGCCCTGACGGCGATCCTGGTGGCCCTGGCCCGTTTGAAGGCCACGCCGCTGTCGCTGACCCCGGCGATGGCCGCCGCCGCCGCCGGCCTGGTGGTGCTGGTCGCGCTGGGTTCGGGTCTCTGGGCGCTGCGTCGCGTCGCGCGCGCCGACCCGGCCGCGCTGTTGCTATGAGGGTCTCGATGACATCGATCTCCGTGCGGCCAGGTCGCGTCCTGATCCTGTCGGCGCTCCTGGCGGGCCTGTCGCTCGCCGCCTGCCAGAAGGGGCCCGACGCCGCCCTGGCCCGCAACCGCCCGGCCGTTGTCGCCGTGGCGCGGGGCGTCGTCGCCGTCGAGGGCGGCCTGATCCCGATCGCCGCGCCCCGTGACGGCCTGATCGCCCAGGTCGGCGCCGAAGAGGGCGCTCATGTCGCGCGCGGCGCCGTCCTGGCCCGGCTCGACCAAGATCGCACCGGCCTGCTGGCCGATCAGGCGGCGGCGGAAACCGCCCAGTTGCAGGCGGCCTGGCGCGGCGCCCAGGCGCGGTCGACGGCCGCCCGGTCGGACGCCGAGCGCCTCGCGCGGCTGGCCTTGGCGGACGCGGCCACCCGGCACGACGCTGACCAGGCGCGCCAGGCGGCCCTGATCGCCGCGGCGCAAGCCGACGAGGCCGGCCGCGCCGTCGAGGTCGCGCGGGTGCGCCAGAAACTGGCTGGCCTCGAGCAGGGCGCGCGCGTCGTCCGCGCCCCGGTCGCCGGCCTGGTGCTGCGTCGCGCGGCGACGGTCGGATCGGCGGCCGTGGCCGGCTCGGCGACGCCGCTGTTCGTCCTGGCGCCCGATGGGCCGCGCATCGTCCGGGCCGAACTGGACGAGGCCTTCGTCGGCCGGGTCGGGCCCGGGGCCATCGCCTGGGTCACCGACGCCAGCGGCGGCGGGCGCGCCTATCGGGCCCGGGTGCTGCGGGTTTCACCGGCCTTCGAGGCCGCCGCCCTCGACGACCAGCCGGGCGGCCGCGCCGACGGCCGCGTCCTGCGCCTGGTCCTGACGTTCGACGAGCCCAATGACCTGAGACTGGGCCAGCGGGTGCTGGCGAGGATCGACAGATGATCGGCCGCCTCCTGGCGTCGCTGCTCGTCGCCATGCCGTCGGCCGCGGCCGCGGCCAAGGCTCCGGCCCCCCCGCCCGCGGCGGCGTCGCAGGCGGGGGCGCCCTGGTCGCCCGACCTGGGCGATCCGGTGCTGGCCGATCTGCTGGTCCGGGCGGAGCTGGGGTCGCTGGATGTCCGCATGGCCTTGGCGAGGCTGGAGCGGGCGCGCGCCGAGGTCGACCTGGCGCGGGCCGGCCGTCGGTCGCACCTGACGATCGGCGCGGAGGCCGCGGTGGGCGGCGCGACGTTCTCCTCGGGCGGCGCGGGCGTGGGCGCCCCGGTGCTTGGCAGTTACGAGGTCGACCTGTTCGGCCGCCTGAAGCAGGGCCAGACCGCGGCGACGTCGGAGGCGGCGGCCGCGCTGCAGGACGCGGCCGGCGCGCGCCGCCTGGTCCTGGCCGAGGTCGCGCGCGCCTATCTCGGCTTGCGGGCCGCCCAAGCGCGCCGCGCCGCGGCGGAGCGACGCCTGCTGCTCGCCGGCCAGGCGCGCGGCCTGATCGGCCGGCGCCAGGTCGAGGGCGGCGCGACCGCCGAGAATCTGGCGGCGGCGCAGGCCGAGGAGGCGACGGTCCGAGCCGATGTCCAGTTCGCCCGGCACGCCGTCGAGACGCAGCAAATTCGCCTGGGGCTGCTGCTGGGACAGGACGATCCGATCGACGAGCCGGCCCGCGTTGACGCGGTGGCGCCGCCGACGCCCTGGGTGAGCGCCGTCCCGTCCGAGGCCGTGCTTGCGCGGTCCGATATCCAGGCCGCCCAGGCCCGCCTGACGGCCGCGGATGCGCGCCGCGCCGAGGCCGTCGCCGCCTCGCGACCTCGGTTCATGCTGACCGCGGGTTTTGGATCGGGCAACACCGATCTGCTCTATCTGCTGGACGTGCGGGCCCTGGCCTGGGCCGTGGCCGGCGGCCTGACCCACGAACTGCTGGACGGCGGCGCGGCCAAGGCGCGCAAGCGCGGGGCCGAGGCCGAGGCGCAACTGGCCGAGCTGGCCTATCGCAAGGCGGTCGGCCAAGCCTGGGGGCAGGCGCGGCTGGGCCTGGCGGCGCTGCAGGACGCGAGTACGGCCGAGGACTTGGCCAGCCAGGCGCGGCGGCGGGCGCTGGCCGCCGTCGCCGCAGGGCGGGCGCGTCATCGCGACGGCGATATCGACGGCGTGAGCTTGGCGGCGCTGGAGGCCGGGGCGGCCGGCGCCGAC
>JAQGIN010000514.1 GCA_028291125.1 Caulobacter sp. | reverse complement strand
GGTGTCGCGAAAGGCGGGCTGGAGAGGGGTCCAGAACCTTTCACCGCACATGAGATGACTATGGGCCGAGCCGCCCGCCGAGGTGTGAACGAAAGCGGGGCTGCGACGACGCGCCACAAGGGGTTGGCTCGCCCACTCCCGCTTCGATGGGCCCACCTCGTCCTTCGACAAGCTCAGGATGAGGGCTACTGAGCGGCGGTCGAAAACCTCATCCTGAGCTTGTCGAAGGAGAGGTTTTCGCCCCCTACCCCGCCGGCAGGCTCACCGTCGCCACCAAGCCGTCGACGGTCGAGCGCAGGGTGACGTCGCCGCCGTGGGCCCGGGCGGTGGAGCGGGCGATCGACAGGCCCAGCCCGACTCCGCCGGTGTCGGGATTGCGCGACGAGTCGGCGCGGTAGAACGGCTTGAACACCCGCTCCAGCTCGTCGCTGGCCAGGCCCGGCCCCTGGTCGGCGATCTCCACCACCGCCGCGTCGTCCGCCCGCCGCACCCGGATGCGGGCGGCCTGGCCGTATTTCAGGGCGTTGTCGACCAGGTTGGCGAACAACCGCTGCAGGGCCACCGGGTCGCCGTCGACGGTGACCGGCTCGCCGCTGACGATCTCGACGTCGCCGCCGACCAGGGCCGCGTCGTCGGCGACGCATTCGATCAGCGACAGCAGGTCCAGCCGCTCGCGCCGCCGCGGCTCGCCCTCGTGGCGGATGAAGGCCAGCACCCCGCCGATCATCTGCTCCATCTGGGCCAGATCGGCGATCACCGAGTCGCGCAGCGGCTGCGGCGCGCGCTCCATCTTGAAGCGGATGCGGGCCAGCGGCGTGCGCAGGTCGTGCGAAATCGCCCCGACCATGGCGGTGCGGTCGTCGACATAGCGCTTGAGCCGCGCCTGCATGTCGTTGAAGGCGCGGGCGGCGGCGCCGACCTCGGCCGGGCCGGTCAGGGTCATCTGCGGGGCGTGCGGGTCGCGGCCCAGGGCCTCGGCGGCGTCGGCGAAGCGCTTCAGCGGCGCGGTGATGCGACGGGCGAACAGATAGCCGGCCGGGGCCACCACCAGCAGGCCGGCCAATAGCCACAGGGCGGTGCGCTTTTGCCAGTCGGTGGGGAACGGCTCGGGGGTCGAGCGCACCACCACCCAGCCGCCGTCGCTGCTGGGCATGGCGGCGGCGAAGTCGCCGAACACCGCCTGGTCGGGACCAAACCGCAGGCTGAACCCGCGGGCCCGACCGGGGATCATGCCGCCGATCACCACCTCCCGTTCGGGGCCAGGCCTGGCCAGGCGCGGCGGGCCGAGGTCGGGATCGCCGGCGAACAGGCGGTCCTCGCGGCCGAACGACCCGGGCCCAGCCGGGCCGCCGGGGGCCGCCATCCGACCGGACGGACCGACCGGCCGCACGCGGCGCATCAGGCTCCACATCGGCGACGGATGCTGCGCCAGCCGCACCCGCGCCTCGGGCAGGCGCAGGGCGCCGGCCAGGGCCGGCAGGGTGCGTTCGGGGCCGCGCTGAGGCCGGCGCAGGTCGGGCGGCAGGACAGCGACCACCGTGCGGGTCAGCGGCCGGCTCCAGCGCGGCGTCATCAGCGGCCCGCCGCGCAGCGCCCCGGCGATGTCGGCGACGCCGTAGACCGCCGGCCGGGGCGGCGGGGTCAGCAGGATGGTGGCGAAGCTCAGCGCCTGGGCGACCAGCAGGCTGAGGACCAGCAGGGCCACCAGCTGCAGGCTGATCGGGGCCCGCGTCCGCGCCGGCCGGTCGCCGGCGCTCACGAGCGCGTCACCTTGGCGTCGAACAGATAGCCGGCCCCGCGATAGGTCTTGATGATCTCGCCGTCGACGCAGGCGTGCAGCTTGCGGCGCAGACGGCTGATCTGCACGTCGATGGCGCGGTCATAGACGTCGCTCTCGCCGCCCCGCGCCAGCTCCAGCAGCTGGTCGCGCGAGAAGATCCGCTGCGGATGGTCGAGGAAGGCGTTGAGCAGCGAGAACTCGCCGGCGGTCAAGAGGATGGTGGCCCCGTTCGGGGCCCGCAGCTGCCGGCGCACGGCGTCGACCACGAAGCCGAGGAAGCTGTAGGTCTTGCCCCGTCGCGGGGCGCCGCCCCGGCCCTCGTCGAGGCGGCGGAACACCGCCCGCACCCGGGCCAAGAGCTCGCGCGGGCTGCAGGGCTTGGGCAGGTAGTCGTCGGCCCCCAGCTCCAGGCCCAGCACGCGGTCGACCTCGTCGCCCATGGCGCTGACCATGATGATCGCCGGGCCGCCGGCGTCGGCCAGGCGGCGGCAGATCGACAGGCCGTCCTCGCCCGGCAGCATGACGTCGAGCACGATCAGGTCGATCGGCGCGGCCGACAGCACCGCCTCCATGGCCGCGGCGTCGGCGGCGGCGTGCACCTGGTAGCCGTGCTCGATCAAATAGCCGGCCACCTGCTCGCGCAGCTGGGTGTCGTCGTCGACGACCAGGATCTGGCGGGCGGGCAACAGGGTCAGGGCGGCGCTCATGCGATGTCTTCGCTGGTAACTGTGGCG
>JAQGIN010000317.1 GCA_028291125.1 Caulobacter sp. | reverse complement strand
TCATGGCCGACACCGCCTCCGCCCCGCGTTCGGAGTTCACCATCCGGGGCGTGCTCCTCGGCATCCTGATCACCGTGGTGTTCACCGCGGCCCAGGTCTATCTCGGCCTCAAGGTCGGCCTGACCTTCGCCACCTCGATCCCGGCGGCGGTGATCTCCATGGCCCTGCTGCGCGGCTTCAAGACCGCCACCATCCAGGAAAACAACATCGTCCAGACCATCGCCTCGGCGGCGGGGACGCTGTCGTCGGTGATCTTCGTGCTGCCCGGCCTGCTGATGATCGGCTGGTGGGCCCAGGTGCCGTTCCTGCCCACCTTCGGCGCCTGCGTGGTCGGCGGCATTCTGGGCGTGATGTACACCATCCCTCTGCGCCGGGCCCTGGTGACCAATTCCGACCTGCCCTATCCGGAAGGCGTCGCCGCCGCCGAGGTGCTGAAGGTCGGCACCGGCTCGCGCGAAGGCGCCGCCGAGGGCCAGGCCGGGTTGTGGGCCGTGCTCGCCGGCACCGTCGCCTCGGCCGGCTTCGCCGCCCTGGCCGCCGCCAAGATCTTCGCCGCCGAGGTGGCGGGCTATTTCAAGTTCGGCGCGGTCGGAGCCACCGGCCTGGGCGCCTCCAGCTCGCTGGCCCTGATGGGCGCGGGCCATCTGATGGGCATCACCGTCGGCGTCGCCATGTTCACCGGCCTATCCATCGCCTGGGGCGTGCTGGTGCCGGTGATGACCACCCTGCATCCGATGGCCGGCGTCGGCGCCGCCACCCACGCCCTGACGATCTGGAAGACCGAGGTCCGCTTCATGGGGGCCGGCGTCATCGGCGCGGCCGCCATCTGGACCCTGGGCAAGCTGGTCGCGCCGATCTGGGCCGGCCTGGTCTCGGCGCTGGACGCCGGCAAGCTACGCAAGGCCGGCGGCGAAGCCCCGCCGCGCGTCGAGCAGGACATTCCGATCGGCATCGTCGGCCTGGTGTCGCTGCTGCTGCTGGCCCCGGCCGGCTGGTTCCTGGCGCAGTTCCTGGTCGGCGGCCCGATCGCCAGCCTGACCGTGCCGCTGGTGGCCATCGGCATCGGCTATGTGCTGATCGCCGGCCTGCTGGCCGCCGCCGTCTGCGGCTACATGGCCGGCCTGATCGGCTCGTCCAACAGCCCGGTGTCCGGCATCGCCATCCTCACCGTGCTCGGCGCGGCGCTGATGGTCGGCATGGCCGGCCGCGGCCTGATCGGCCCGGACGTCACCAAGGCCCTGGTCGCCTACGCCCTCTATGTCACCACCGTCGTCCTGGCCGTGGCCGTGGTCGCCAACGACAATCTACAGGACCTCAAGACCGGCCAGTTGGTCGACGCCACGCCGTGGAAGCAGCAGGTCGGCTTGGTCATCGGCGTGGTGGCCGGCGCGATCGTCATCCCCTTCGTGCTGGAGCTTCTGAACCGCTCGAACGGCTTCTCGGGCGCCGCCAACCTGACCACCGTGGCGGGATCGACCCCGCTGGACGCCCCGCAGGCGACCCTGATCTCGACCCTGGCCAAGGGCGTGCTGGGCGGCAATCTCGACTGGGGCCTGCTGGGCGTCGGGGCGCTGATCGGCGCGGCCTTGGTCGCCGTCGACGCCCTCCTGCGCAAGACCAGCGCCGGCCGGCTCAGCCTGCCGCCCCTGGGCGTCGGCCTGGCCATCTACCTGCCCAGCACCGTCACCGCGCCGGTGGTGGTGGGGGCGCTGGTCGGCTGGTTCTACGACAAGATGGTGGCCGGCGACCGCCAGGCCGAACCGGCCAAGCGTCTGGGCGTGCTGATCGCCTCGGGCTTCATCGTCGGCGAGAGCCTGTTCAACGTCGCCCTAGCCGCCCTGATCGTCGCCAGCAACAAGGGCGCGCCGCTGGCCGTACCCTTCGCCCCGCCCGAACTCACCGGCATGATCCTGGCCCTGGTGGCGGCCGCGGCGGTGGTGTTCGGCCTCTACGGCTGGGCGCGACGGGCGGCGGCGCGGATCGACAAGGTCTAGGGACGCGGCGCTGGGCCGTTGTCGGCACGGAGGCTTCGATGCGCGTTGGTGACGCCCTGGGGCTCGGCCTGGCCGGGATTTTGGCGACCGCTCCGGCGGCCTGGGCCCAGCAACGCCCGGACCCCAAGGCCGACGTCTCGGTGGCCCATCCGACCTGGGCCGCCGACGCCGGGCCGTTGGTGGCCATCGACGCCGCTCACCACGACTTCCACACCGCCCGCGGCGGCTACAACCCCTTCGCGCGGCTGCTGAGCAAGGACGGTTTTCGGATCGGCGAGGTCACCGGCGCGATCACGCTGGACGTCCTCAAGCCGATCGACATCCTGGTGATCGCCAATCCGCTGGCGGCGTCGAATGTCGAGAGCTGGCAGCTGCCAACGCCCTCGGCCTTCACACCCGAGGAGATCGCCGCCATCAAGGCCTGGGTCCAGCGAGGCGGCGCGCTGTTGCTGATCGCCGACCACATGCCGTTCGCCGGAGCGGCCGGCGACTTGGCCGCCGCCTTCGGCGTGACGTTCGACAACGCCTTCGCCATCGAAGGCCAGGGCCCGGAGACCTTCTCCCGCGCCAACAGCCGCATGCATGACAGTCCCCTCACCCAGGGCCTGACCTCGGTGCAGTCCTTCACCGGTTCGGCCTTCAAGGCGCCGACCGCGACGCCGGTGCTGACGCTCGATGGCCGGTTTCAGATCATCGCGCCGGCGGTGGCCTGGAAATTCGACGACGCGCCCAAGCGGCCCGCCACGGCCGCCGACCTTCGTCTCGCCACCCTCGAGGTCGGCTCAGGGCGGGTGGTGGTGGCCGGCGAGGCGGCGATGTTCACCGCCCAGGTCGCCGGCCCCGACGGCGCGCGGCGCATGGGCTTCAACGCCGAGCGCGCCGAGCAGAACCGACCGCTGATCCTGAACGTGCTGCACTGGCTGGCCCGCCGCCCTTGAGCGGCTCGGCGGCGGCCTAGCCCAGCGCCGCGTCCATCAACGCCTCGGCGGCCTTGGCCACCACGCCCGACGGTCCGCCGGCCCCGAAGATCTGGCTGGACAGATAGGCCCCCTCGATCAGCAGCAGCAGGGCGTCCCCGAGGCCGTCGGCGTCGCGCGCGCCCATCTCCGCCGCCAGCGCCCGCAGCCGGGCGCGCAGGTCACGCTTGTGGCTCAGCGCCACCTGGTGGGCGCCGTGTTCCGGTTCGGGATATTCGACCATGGCATTGCTGAGGCCGCAGCCGCGGTGGTCGGCCTTGGTCGAGCGCCCGGCCAGGCCCTTGAAGAAGTCGCGGATCTGGGCCCGCGCATCGCCCGGATGGGCCTCGACCGAAAGCTCGAACCGGGCCCAGAAATCGGCCTCGGTCTGTTTCAGCACCGCCACCACCAGCTCGTCCTTCGAACCGAAGCCGCGATAAAGGCTGGGCTTGGTGACCCCGGCCCGGGCGACGATCTCCTCGACGCCGACGGCGCGGATGCCGTCGCTGTAGAACAGCTTGCGCGCCGCCTGCAGGATGCGTTCGGCGGCGCGGGGCGGGGCGGGATCGAGGATTTCAGGACCGGTGTTCGACATGGACCTTGACGATGTTACCTACCGGTACGTATAGCTCACGAAATGCAACGTACCGAGCGGTAACATCCCATGACCCTCCGTCGGCCGTTCGGCCAGAACTACGCCTTCGTCGTCGCCGGCGTCGTCTTCCTGGCCCTGCTGGCCGCGGCCGGCCTGCGCTCGGCCCCGGGCGTGCTGATGATCCCGCTGGAGCAGGCCTTCGGCTGGAATCGCGGCGCGGTGTCGCTGGCGGCCGGGATTGGCATCTTCCTGTACGGCCTGACCGGGCCGTTCGCGGCGGCCTTGATGACCTCGTTCGGGGTGCGCCGCACCGTCACCCTGGCCCTGCTGTTGATGAGCGTCTCCACCGGCCTGTCGGCGCTGATGCGCGAGCCCTGGCAGTATGTCGCCACCTGGGGGGTGATGGCCGGGGTCGGCAGCGGGGCGGTGGCCATGGTGCTGGCCGCCACGGTGGTCAATCGCTGGTTCGTCACCCATCGCGGCCTGGTCATGGGCGTGCTGACCGCCAGCACCGCCACCGGTTCGCTGATCTTTCTGCCGGCCATGGCCTATGTCGCCGAGCACGGCGGCTGGCGACCGGTGGTGCTGATCGTGGCCGGGGTCTGCGCTCTACTGGCGCCGCTGGTCTGGCTGCTGCTGCCCGAGCGGCCGGCCGCCATTGGCCACACCCCGTACGGGGCCGGCGAAGACTATGTCGCCCCGCCGGCCGCCTCGGCCGCCAACGCCCTGACCTACGCCTTCCAGGCCCTGCGCCGGGCGGCGCGCACCCGCACCTTCTGGCTGCTGTTCGCCGGCTTCTTCGTCTGCGGCCTGACCACCAACGGCCTGATCGGGGTGCACATGATCGCGATGTGCGCCGACCGCGGCCTGCCCGAGACCCGGGCCGCCGGCCTGCTGGCCTTGATGGGATTGTTCGACCTGGTCGGCACCACCCTGTCGGGCTGGCTGACCGACCGCTACGACCCGCGCAAGCTGTTGTGCGCCTATTACGCCCTGCGTGGCCTGTCGCTGATCCTGCTGCCCTATTCGGACTTCTCGGTGGTCAGCCTGTCGATGTTCGCGGTGTTCTACGGCCTGGACTGGATCGCCACGGTGCCACCGACCGTGCGTCTGGCCACCGAGGCGTTCGGCGACCGCGACGGGCCGATCGTGTTCGGCTGGATCGCCGCCGGCCACCAGGCCGGGGCGGCGACGGCGGCGATTGGCGCCGGCATCGTCCGCGCCACCCAGGGCCGCTATCTGGAAGCCTTCGTCCTGGCCGGGACGGCCGCCTTCGTGGCGGCGGCGGCGTCGCTGATGGTGCGGCGACCGACGATGAAGGCGGCGGTCGCCGCCTAGGGTCACAAGAGCGGGGACACACACTCACCCCCCGGCCGCGCCTCGATGAAACAGGCCTTCGGGGTGAGTGTGTGTCCCCTTCTATCTATTCCAAATCTTCGGCCAGGATCGCCATTTCGAACATGAACGAGCCGTCCTCGTCCTCGTCCTGGAAGACGACGCCGATGAATTCGCCGGACACTTCGACCTCGGCCGAATCCTTCTGCTTGGGGCGGGCCTTCAGGGCGATGTGGGGATTTCCGAAGGTGCGCTTGAGGTGGGCTTCGATCTTGGCGATGGCTGTGGCGTCCACGAGGAGGCTCCTGCTCGAAGGTTGGGCGCCGTGCGCGCTACGGCCGGAACCTAGCCATCTGGCGCGAGGTGGCAAGCGCTATACGGCGCCCGGCGGCGGCGGGCTGGCCGCGCCCGCGGCCACCAGCCAGTCGCGAAAGCGGCGGGCGGCCGGGCTGGCCTGGCCGCGGGGCGTCAGGGCGCAGACCCGCGGCAGGCCGCGGATCAGGCCCAGCGGCGCGATCAGCCGGCCGCTGGCCAGGTCGCGCTCGACGAAGGCCCACGGGCCCATGGCCACGCCCAGCCCGGCGGCGGCGGCCTCGATCATGTAGAAATAGTGGTCGAACTCGCGGTCGATCGGGGCCGGCGGCAGCCGCGCCCCGGCCTGGGTCTCCCACTCCGTCCAGCTGCCCGGAAAGGTGCGGGTGTGCAGTCGCGGCAGCCGGCCCAGAGCCTCCAGGGTCGGCGGCCCGCCACCGGCCAGCTCGGGCGACAGCACCGGGCCGATATAGTGGTCGAGGAACGGGGTGACGTCGGCGTCGGGTGACGGCTCGACCCCGCGCATGCGGATGGCCAGGTCGACGCCGTCGGCCCGGAAGTCGAACGGCCCGCTCGATTCGCTGATCCGCACCGGGGTGTCGGGGTGCTGGGCGACGAAAGCCGGCAGGCGGGGGATCAGCCACTTCATGGCGAAGGTCGGCAGGCAGGAGACCTGTAGGGTCCGCGGCTCGGCCTGGACCTGGCGCGGCAGGACGGCGTCGATCTGGTCGAGGGCCTCGGTCAGGCCCTGGGCCAGGCGCAGGCCAGCCTCGGTCAGGCGCAGCCGGCTCTTGGGCCCCTCGGTCAGGGCCACGCCCAGATGCAATTCCAGCTGGCGGATCTGGCGGCTGATCGCGCCGTGGGTGACGCACAGCTCGTCGGCCGCCAGGGTCATGCGGCCATGGCGTCCGAACGCCTCGAAGGCGCGCAGGCCGTTCAGCGGAGGCAGGGAGCGCCGAGCCATGTGATCAAACCTCACAGAACTTCGGCTGATAAGTCGTTAGCCGGCG
>JAQGIN010000500.1 GCA_028291125.1 Caulobacter sp. | reverse complement strand
CGCGCACCGTGCAGCAGACGCAGCCGTTGTTCATCTCGAACACTTCCTCGTCGGCCCCGACCACCAGGTCGTTGTCGATGCCGATCTCGCCGAACTCGTTGACGATGACGGCGTAGCGCTTGCCGTGGGCCTCGGTGAGGATGCGGTTGAGGAGCGTGGTCTTGCCGGCGCCGAGATAGCCGGTCAGCACGGTCACGGGGATCTTGTCGGAGGAGGGCTGGCTCATGGGCGCTATCTAGTGCGTGCGTTCGGCGAGCGAAAGGCGCCCGTTCAGGTCTTCAGAAAGGCCACCGCCCCGCCGATGACCACCAGGGCCACGCCGAGGATGGTCGATTCGTAGCGTTCCAGCCGGTCCAGGCCCAGGCGGGTGTAGCCGGCCAGGCTCAGGGCGGTGAAGACCAGCATGCCGCCGGAGGTGGCCGCCAGCAGCACCAGGCTGAGCGCCAGGAAGCCGCGCCAACCATGCTCCATGCCGGCCAGGTAATAGGGCAGGAAGGCCTCGCACGGCGACAGGGTCAGCAGGATGACCAGGGCGGCGATGGCGGCCCTGTCGGAGCCGTAGCGTCGCGGCGGGGCGTCGGAGGCGTGGGCGTGGCGGCCGCGCACCAGATAGAAGACGCCGAACCCCGCCATCAGCGCGCCGACCCCCCAATGGAAGAAGGCGCCGAGGGTGGGTTGAACCGCCAGGCCGGCCACCACCACCAGCACGCCGAGCAGGATGGTGAGGCCGACATGGCCCAGCCCGGCCAGCAAGGTGACGCCCAGCGTGCGGCCGGTCGTCCACTTGCGGGCCCGGCCGACCAGCACGAACGGCAGCCAGTGCGTCGGCAGGGCCGCGTGCAGGAAGGCCACGGCGAATCCGGTGGCCGCGATCGAGGCGAAGAGGGTTGAGGTCACGCAGCCCCTATAACGTGTTATATTGTAACGGACCAGCCTTGGAAGCCGAGCCCGAAACCCGCCTTACGCCGTTGACTCCGCGCCCGCCGCCTGTATAAACCCGGCCTCCCGCCCGTGGGTCCTGCTCGCGGGCGATCCCTATTTTACGAACACTCGTTATCTTAAGGCGCTAACCGATGTACGCGGTGATCAAGACCGGCGGCAAGCAGTACCGGGTCCAAGCCGGTGACCTGCTGGTGGTCGAAAAGCTCGACGGTGAACCTGGCGCGGCTGTCGCCTTTGGCGAAGTTCTGATGCTGGGCGAAGGCGAGACCGTCACGGTCGGCGCGCCCCTGGTGGACGGCGCCGTGGTGAACGCCACCCTGATCGAAACCCGCAAGGGTGATAAGGTGAAGATCTTCAAGAAGATCCGCCGTCAGGGCTATCGCCGCACCCGCGGTCACCGTCAGACCGAGACCGTCCTGCGGGTGACCTCGGTCGCCGGCGGCGGCCAGACCGCCACCTGGGACGGCACGGTCGACCTGACCACCAAGCGCCTGCTCGACGCCCGCGCTCGCGGCCTCGGCGACGCCGCCGTGACCCCGGCCGGCCTGGCTCCGGCCAACGTGCAGACCGAGACCGTCGTGAAGAAGGCCACCAAGGCCAGCCCGAAGGTCCAGGCCGCCGTCGTCGAACACGCCGACCCGGTCGCCGCCGCCCCCAAGAAGAAGGCGGCGCCGAAGAAGGCCGCGGCCAAGGAAGACGGCGAAGCCTAGCGGCTGCGCCTCTAAGGATTAGGAGAGCAAGATGGCTCACAAGAAATCAGGCGGTTCATCCAGCAACGGTCGCGACTCCGCCGGCCGTCGCCTTGGCGTCAAGAAGTTCGGCGGCGAGAAGGTCCTCGCCGGCAACATCATCATCCGTCAGCGCGGCACCAAGTTCTGGCCGGGCACCAATGTCGGCATCGGCAAGGATCACACCCTCTTCGCGCTCGTTCATGGCGCGGTGAAGTTCGTGACCAAGAAGCACGACCGCACCTTCGTGACCGTGGTGCCAGCGGCCCAGGCCGCCGAGTAGCGCGACCCTCGAATTTCCGGGTCGCGCTTCTCGCCAGAGAAGACGATCCGGACAGACGAACCTAAGCGGGGAGTCCGGAACGCCGGGCTCCCCGCTTTTGTTTTGTCCGCGCTGCAACCATATGGCCCACAGACGGCCGAAAAGCAGCGTCACGATCCTCGACTAAACGGGGACGGAACACGGGAGACGCACCATGTGCGTGATCGAGGATAGTCCCACGATTGAAACACGGCGGCTGACGCTGCGCGCGCCGGCCATGGACGACGCCGAGCGGGTCGCGCAGCTGTGCGACGACTACGCCATCCCCAAGATGACCACCCGCATGCCCTGGCCGTACCGCCGCCCGGACGCCGAGACCTTCATTGGCCGCTGCCAGGCCCAGGACCGCCGGCGCGACTCCACCTTCGTCATCGAGCTGGAGAACGAGGGCGTGGTCGGGGTGCTCGGCTTCTTCACGCCGCCGGACGGTCCGCTGGAGATCGGCTATTGGATCGGCCGGCCCTATTGGGGCCGCGGCTTGGCCACCGAGGCGACGATCGGGGCGCTGGACTGGGCGCGGCGCGACTGGCGGCGCAAACTGGTGGTGGCCGGCCATTTCGCCGACAATCCGGCCTCGGGCCAGGTGCTGATCAAGGCCGGCTTCCTCTATACCGGCGTCGTCGAGCACAAACCGTCGGTGGCCCGCGGCGCGACGGCGGCGACCCGGATGATGATCTGGCTGGCTTAGAAAGGCGTCAGGCCGCCCGGTGGGTCTGCACGGTGCCGGGCTTCTGGCCCTCGCGGAATCGGCGCTCGGCGGTGACGATGCGCTCGCACAGGGCGTCGAGATCGCTGAGCAGCGAATAGGTGGCGTAGATGGGGATCTCCATCATCGCCACCTGGGCCCGCGGCATGAACTCGCAGTACTTCTTCCAGGCGATGTGCTTGTCGCGGGCGTTCATCGCCCGCTGGCCGAGCGGGTTCCACAGGTCGAGATCGATCAGCTCGTCACGGCATTCCTTCATCACCGGCAAGGCGATGTAGAGGAACAGGAAGGTCGGGGTGGCGGCGCGGCCGAACTGCGGCTGCACCTGCATGTGCCAGATGCGGAAGGCCTCGAAGAAGCTGGCCTTGCGCTTCGGATCGGGCGGCAGCCACTGGACGTCCTCGTTGATCAGCTCGCCGGCCATCGAGGCGCGCTTGACCAGTTCGTCGGCGCTGCGGCCGGCCGGCATGGTCTTGGACAGGGCCACGACCGGAATGTTGAGTTTCTTGGCGACGTCGGTGTAGCTGACCTGCTTGCCGCCCATCGGCGTCCACTGACCAAACGACGGCGCGTTCGGCGCGCGGGCCCGCTTCATCGCGGCGGCCTGATGCATCAGGGCCTGCTGCTCGCGGTTCTTCTCGGCCTGCTGGCGATCGAACTCGGCCTCGTGCTCGGCCTGTTCCTCGGGCGTCATCCAGCGGGCCCGACCGGGCCCGTAGGTGCGCTCCAGGTGGTTGAGCAGGACCAGGCCGTGATCGGGGGTCGGCCGCGGGCCGATATCGGCCAGGAAGCTGCGAAAGTCGCGCCAGGTGCCGGTCACGCCGGTGCCGCGGCTCATCAGGATGTTGCGGTGGACCGAAGCTTCGCTGGAATACTTCCGGCACAGGGTCGGAAGCGTCAGGTCCTGAAGGTCCGTGGCCAGCTCCGCCATGACGTCTTCGATGGTCGCCAACGCCTAGCCTCCCGGTCCGTCCCGCAGATTTGAAACAGCGATATCTCTCGCCCTACGCTCCCTTCTTCCATGATCTGTTTTAACATTTCGTCACGGAATGGCGGCCTCGGACGGAAATCGGGCCTTCCGACCGCGCCAATCCGGGCCCAAAGGGGCCAAGTCCCCGGCCTCACGGGGTATTTCGGCTCGACGCGCGCGGCCCGTTGAGACAAAAGACGCTCATGAAATTCCTCGACCAGTGCAAAATCTATATCCGCTCCGGTAACGGCGGCGGGGGCGCGGTCTCGTTCCGACGTGAAAAATACATCGAATACGGCGGCCCCGACGGCGGCGACGGCGGCCGCGGCGGCGACATCTGGATCGAGGCCGTGGACGGGCTCAACACCCTGATCGACTACCGCTACCAGCAGCATTTCAAGGCCCAGACCGGCACCCACGGCATGGGCCGGGCCCGCCACGGGGCCGGCGGCGAGGACATCGTGCTCAAGGTCCCGGTCGGCACCCAGGTGCTGGAGGAGGACAAGGAGACCCTGATCGCCGACCTCGACACCGTCGGCATGCGCGTGCGCCTGTGCAAGGGCGGCAACGGCGGCTGGGGCAATCTGCACTTCAAGGGTCCGGTCAACCAGGCCCCGAAATACGCCAATCCCGGCCAGGACGGCGAGGAGATGTGGATCTGGCTGCGGCTGAAGCTGATCGCCGACGTCGGCCTGGTCGGCCTGCCCAACGCCGGCAAGTCGACCTTCCTGGCCGCCGCCACCGCCGCCCGGCCGAAGATCGCCGACTATCCGTTCACCACCCTGACGCCCAATCTCGGCGTGGTCGACCTGTCGACCAGCGAGCGCTTCGTGCTGGCCGACATCCCCGGCCTGATCGAGGGGGCCTCGGAAGGCGCGGGCCTGGGCACCCGCTTCCTGGGCCATGTCGAGCGCTCGGCGGTGCTGATCCACCTGGTCGACGCCACCCAGGACGACATCGCCGGGGCCTGGACCACCATCCGCGCCGAGCTCGAGGCCTACGGCGACGAGCTGGGCGACAAGTCCGAGATCCTGGCCCTGAACAAGATCGACGCCCTCGATCCCGAGACTCGCGCCGCCAAGGCCGCCGAGCTGCAAGCGGTGGCCGGGACCAAGCCGATGCTGGTGTCCGGCGTCTCCGGCGAGGGGGTCACCGAACTGCTGCGCGCCGCCTACACCCAGGTGCGGATCCGCAAGGGCGAGACCCCCGCCGCCGCAGCCGAGGTCGAGGCGCCCGAGGCCGAGACCCCCGGGGGCTGGAAGCCGTGAGCCAAGCGCCGGGGGGGCCGCTGGCCGGCGCCAAGCGGATCGTCGTCAAGGTCGGCTCGGCCCTGCTGGTCGACGCCGAGAACGGCAAGGCCGACCATGCCTGGCTGAAGGCCTTCTGCGCCGACGCCGCCGCCCTGCGCGCCCGCGGCCAGAAGCTGCTGGTGGTGTCGTCCGGGGCCGTGGCCCTGGGCCGCCGCCGCCTGGGCCTGACCCGCCGCGCCTTGACCCTGCCGGAGAAGCAGGCCGCCGCCGCCGCCGGCCAGAGCCTGCTGATGCGGGCCTGGGAGGAAGCGTTCGAGCCGCACGGCGTCGCCGTCGCCCAGATCTTGCTGACCCGCGACGACACCGAGGTCCGCCGCCGCTGGCTGAACGCCCGCGCCACCGCCGAGACCCTGCTGGGCCTGGGCGTGGTGCCGATCGTCAACGAGAACGACACCGTCGTCACCGAGGAGATCCGCTACGGCGACAACGACCGTCTGGCCGCTCGGGTGGCGCAGATGACCGGCGCCGATCTGCTGGTGCTGCTGTCCGACATCGACGGCCTCTACACCGCCGACCCGCGCCGCGACCCGGCCGCCACCCGGCTGGCGGTGATCTCCGAGATCACCCCCGCCATCGAGGCCATGGCCGGCGGGGCCAACGCCGCCTCCGGGGTCGGCACCGGCGGCATGGCCACTAAGCTGGCCGCCGCCCGCATCGCCCGCGCCGCCGGCTGCGCCACCCTGATCACCCTGGGCTCGCGCGACCAACCGCTGCGGGCCGTCGAGGCCGGGGCCGCCGCCACCCTGATCGAGGCCGGGGCCAGCCCGGCCGCCGCCTACAAGGCCTGGATCGCCGGCTCCCTGGCCCCGCAAGGCTGGCTGTCGGTCGATGACGGCGCCGTCGCCGCCCTGGCCAAGGGCAAGAGCCTGCTGGCCGCCGGGGTGCGGGCCGTCGAGGGCCCGTTCGACAAGGGCGACGCCGTCCGCATCCGCGACCAGACCGGCCGCGAGGTGGCCCGCGGCCTGGTGCGCTACGACTCCGCCGACGCCCACAGGATCGCCGGCCTGCGCTCCGACGCCATCGAGGCCCAGCTGGGCTTCACCGAGGGCCCGATGATCCACGCCGACGACCTGGCGATGGGCGGCTGACCATGCGGCACGCTTCGCCCGTCCCGATCTTTCTGGGCGTGGCGATGGCGACCGCGCTCACCAGCTGCGCGACCCTGGCCCCGGCGAGGTGCCCCGCCGGCCAGAGCCCCGGCCGCCAGGTCGAGCTGCTGTTCGGCCGCAATATCGGCGATAAGCTCGGCGTCTCGGACAACGATTTTCGCCAGTTCCTCGACGCGGAACTCACCCCGCGCTTTCCCGACGGCCTGACGGTGCTGGACGCCGCCGGCCAGTGGCGCTCGCCGACCGGCCAGGCGGTGCGCGAGCCGTCCAAGCTGGTGATCCTGGCCCTGCCCGGCCGCGCCGGCGGCGAGGCCAAGATCGACGCCGCCCGAGCGGCCTACAACCAGCGCTTCGCCCAGGAGGCGGTGCTGGTGATCACCCACCCGGTGTGCCTGGGCTTCTAGAAGCTTAGCCTCCGACTTCCGCGTTCCCCCAACGTCCGTCTTCCCGGCGAAGGCCGGGACCCAGATTCACCCTGGGCGGCCCGTGGGTTTCACCTGCCCCCCGGCCTTCGCCAGGGAGACGGGGATGGACGGGCGATTCAACGGACCACTCACCGTCCGTACGGCGTCATCGACATCGGCCGGTCCCGCGCCTTGGTCGCCCAGGCCTTGTTGGGCTTGGCGCTCATGACAAACACCAGCGTCCCGCCGGCCTCGATCTCGTCGTGGCGCAGGAAGCCGCGGCTCAGCGGCCGGCCGTTCAGCGTCACCGCGCCGACATAGGGCCGCGCGTCCGACAGCCCCTCGGCGGTGATGGTGAAGCGCTTGCCGTTCGGCAGGTTCAGCGTCGCTCGTTCCAAGAACGGCCGGCCGATCACGTACTCGTTGGAGCCCGGCGTCACCGGATAGAAGCCCAGGGCGGTGAACACCAGCCAGGCCGACATCTGGCCCAGGTCGTCATTGCCCGACAGGCCATCGGGCGTGGGCTTGTACTGGCTTTTGACGATCTGGGTCAGCCGCTCCTGCGTGCGCCAGGGCTGGCCGGCGTAGTCGTAGAGATAGGCGACGTGGTGGCTGGGCTCGTTGCCGTGGATGTACTGGCCGATCAGGCCGGCGATGTCCTCGGCGTGGGAATAGTCGAGCTTGGAATTGTCGAAGTCGAACATGGCGTCGAGTTTCTTCACCACCGCCGCGTCGCCGCCCATCGCCCCGATCAGCCCGCCGACGTCCTGCGGCGCGAACCACGAATATTGCCAGGCGTTGCCCTCGGTGTAGTCCGAGCCATAGTTGATCGCCGTCGGGTCGAACGGCGTGCGGAAGCCGCCATCGCTCTTGCGGGCCCGCAGGAAGCCGGTCTTGACGTCGAAGCTGTTGCGCCAGTTGCCGGCCCGCGTCTCGAAGGCCTTGGCGATATCATCCTTGCCCAGCGCCCTGGCCATGCGGGCGATGGTCCAGTCGTCATAGGCGTATTCGACGGTCTTGGAGGCGGCCTCCGGCTCCTTGTCGATCGGCACATAACCGAGGGCCATGTAGTCGCCGAGGCCGCCATAGGGGGCGTAGGTGGCGCTCTTGACCATGGCGTCCAGCGCCGCCTCGGCGTCAAAGCCCTTGATGCCCTTGAGGTAGGCGTCGGCGATCACCGGCACGGCGTGATAGCCGATCATCGTCCAGGTCTCCTGGCCGTGGAACTGCCAGACCGGCAGCAGGCCAAACGGGCTCTGGCGCTGCGAGGCGATCAGCGAATTGACCACGTCGCTGGTCCGCGTCTCGGGCTGCATCAGGGTCAGCAGCGGGTGCTCGGCTCGGAAGGTGTCCCACAGCGAAAACGTCGAGTGGAAGGTGAAGCCCTTCCCTTCCAGAGTCTGGGCGGTGTGCACCTGGCCGTCGGGTCCGCGATAGCGGCCATCGACGTCGCTGAACACGCTGGGGGCCAAGAGCGTGTGGTAGAGCGCGGTGTAGACGCTGGTCCGCATCGGCGCCGGGGCGGCGATGTCGACCGCCCCCAGGGCCTGCTCCCAGGCGGCCTTGGTCCGCGCCCTGACGCCGTCGAAGTCGAAGCCCTTCTCGTCGCTGGCGAGGTTGAGCACGGCGTTGTCCTCGCTGACCGAGGACAGGGCCACCTTGGCCACCAGCGGCCGGTCGAGCACGCCGAA
>JAQGIN010000471.1 GCA_028291125.1 Caulobacter sp. | reverse complement strand
CCCAAGGCCAATATCGGGGCCGGGACGATCTTTTGTAACTATGACGGCTTCGACAAGTTCGAGACCCATGTCGGGGCCGGGGCCTTCATCGGCTCCAACAGCGCCCTGGTGGCGCCGGTGCGGATTGGCGACGGGGCGATGACCGGCTCGGGCTCGGTGATCACGCAGGACGTGCCGGCCGACGGCCTGGCGCTCAGCCGCGCCCCCCAGATCAACAAGCCGGGCTGGGCGGCCAAGTTCCGCGCCCTCAAACTGACCAAGAAAGGCAAGGCATGACCGCCGACGAACAGAAACGCGCCGCCGGCGAGGCCGCCGCGGCCCTGGTTGAGGCCGGCATGGTGGTGGGCCTGGGCACCGGCTCGACGGCGGCCTGGTTCGTCAAGGCCCTGGCGCGGCGCCAGCTCGACATCCGCGGCGTGCCGACCTCCGACGCCACCGCCAACCTGGCCCGCGAGCTGGGGATCGCCCTGGCGGCGCTGGACGACGTCAAGCGCGTCGACCTGACCGTCGACGGGGCCGACGAGGTCGGGCCGGGCCTGTCGCTGATCAAGGGCGGCGGCGCGGCCTTGCTGCGCGAGAAGCTGGTCTGGGAGGCCTCCAACCGCTGCGTGGTGATCGCCGACGCCGCCAAGCAGGTCGCCGCCCTGGGCAAGTTCCCGCTGCCGATCGAGGTGGTGCGGTTCGGCTACGTCCATACCGGCCAGAGGCTGGCCGACATCGCCGCCGAGTTCGACCTGCCGCCGCCCCGGCTGCGGATGGCCGACCGCGGCGTGGTGGTCACCGACGGCGGCAATGTCATCTACGACATGGGCTCGAACCTGATCGCCGAGCCGGCGGCCCTGGGCCTGGCGTTGAAGAGCGTCACCGGCGTCGTCGATCACGGCCTGTTCCTGGACCTCGCCGACGAGGCGCTGATCGGCACGGATCAGGGCGTCGTCCGCCTGACGCCCTGAGACTCATCTTCACGGATGCGCTTTGGCGAAAGGCTCCCTAGATAGGACGCCTACCGTGACGTTTCCTTCGGAGCCTTCGATGGCTGATTTCGACTTCGACCTCTTCGTCATCGGCGCCGGCTCCGGCGGCGTCCGCGCGGCGCGGCTGGCGGCCCTGAGCGGGGCCAAGGTGGCGGTGGCCGAGGAGCATCGGGTCGGCGGCACCTGCGTGATCCGCGGCTGCGTGCCCAAGAAGTTCATGGTCTACGCCAGCGAGTTCGCCAACCAGGTGAAGACCGCCAAGGGCTATGGCTGGGCCGTCGAGCCGCCGCGCTTCGACTGGAAGGCCTTCCTCACCGCCAAGGACGTCGAGATCGCCCGGCTGTCGGGGATCTATGTGACCAATCTGCGCAAGGCCGGCGCCCATCTGCTGCACGGCAAGGCGCGGGTGATCGATCCGCACACCGTCGAGGTCGAGCCTAAGGAGGGCAGCGAGGACGGCGGGCGCTACACCGCCAAGCGCATCCTGATCGCCACCGGCGGCCGGCCGACCAAGCCCGACTTCCCCGGCGCCGAATTAGGCGTCACCTCGAACGAGGCCTTCCACCTGCCCGAGCTGCCCAAGCGCATCCTGGTGGTCGGCGGCGGCTATATCGCCGTCGAGTTCGCCGGCATCTTCAATGGCCTGGGGGTGGAGACCACCCTGTGCTACCGCGGCTCCAACGTCCTACGCGGCTTCGACGACGATATCCGCTCGCATCTGGCCGATGAGCTGGAGAAGCGCGGGGTCAAGGTGATCCTGGGCTGCTCGCACCAGAGCCTCGAGAAGACCGCCACCGGCCTGGTCAGCAAGCTCAACAACGACATCACCCTGGAGACCGACGTGGTGCTGTTCGCCACCGGCCGCGCGCCCTATGTCGAGGGCCTGGGCCTGGAGACCGTCGGGGTGAAGCTGAACGAGCGCGGCGCGGTCGCCGTGGATTCCTATTCGAAGACCAATGTCGACAGCATCTGGGCGGTCGGCGACGTCACCGACCGCATCAACCTGACCCCGGTGGCGATCCGCGAGGGCGCGGCCTTCGCCGAGACCGAGTTCTTCGACCGGCCGACCAGCTTCGACCACGAGGCGGTGGCCAGCGCCGTGTTCTCGCAGCCGCCGGTCGGGGTGGTGGGCATGACCGAGGCCGAGGCGCGGCATGCGTTTGGCGCGGTCGACATCTACCAGTCGGCGTTCCGGCCGATGAAGGTGGTGTTCTACGGCGGCCAGGAGCGCAGCTTCATGAAGCTGGTGGTGCGTCAGGACGACCAGCGCATCGTCGGCGTCCACGTGATGAGCCCCGACGCGCCGGAGATCATCCAGATGGCGGCGATCGCCGTGAAGATGGGCGTCACCAAGGCCCAGTGGGACTCGACCTGCGCGGTGCACCCGACCCTGGCCGAGGAACTGGTGACCATGCGCGAGAAGTACGTCCAACCGGGCGTCGGCACGGTGGCATGATCCTTCCCGCGGCGCAGGCGCCGCCGACCCGCTGGCTGGGCTTTATCGCCGTCTTCCTGTTCGCCCTGACGCCCCTGGTGGCCTATCTGTCGCCGCTCGGCTTCGCGCCGTTGCTGGCCCTGGGCGGCCTGATGGCGATCCCGGACCTGAGGCGCGTGCGCGCCCAGGCCTGGCCGGTGCTGATCCTGCTGCTGCTGGCCCTGTGGGCCGTGGTCAGTCTGTCTTGGAGCCCGGCCGCGCCCGACCTGTCACGGATGAAGGGCTATGACGACCTGGAAGGCGTCACCGCCCTGAAGCTGGTGCTGCAGGTCACCCTCTATGGCGCGGTGGTCGTCGCCCTGCGCGGCCTGTCGACCCCCGCGGCCCTGCGCGCCGACCGGGTGATGACGGCCGGGCTTCTGGCCCTGGCGGCGTTCGTCCTGATCGACACCCTGCTGGGGGCGGCGATCTTCCAGAAAGTCCGGGCGCTGACCGGCGACCCGATCCGCGTCGACTTCGCCCGGATCAAGATCTCCCTGCCGACCTATGTCCAGGCGCTGTTGTTCTGGCCGGTGGCCTTGATCCTGGCGCGGCGCGGCGGCCTGCTGGCGCGCGGCGCCATCGTCGCCCTGCTGGCCTGCACGGCGTTCTGCGCCTGGCGGCTGGACGCCGACGCGCCGCTGGCCGCCCTGGTGGTGGGCGGCGTCGCCTGGGCGCTGGTTTGGCGGTTCGGCGCCGCCGGGGCCTGGATCCTGCCGCCGGTCATCGCCGCGCCGTTCGTGCTGGCGCCGCTGGTGGTGCTGCTGGGCGTCGAGACCGGGCTGTTCGCCGTGCTGCACCGCTCCCTGCCGCAGTCGTGGGACGCCCGGCTCGACATCTGGGCCTATGTCGCCGATCACATCCAGACCCACCCGCTGCGCGGCTGGGGCATGGACGCCAGCCGCGCCTTCGGTCCGGCCATTCCGCTGCACCCGCACAACGCCCCCCTGCAGCTGTGGCTGGAGCTGGGCGCGGTGGGCGTGGCCCTGGCCACGGCCTTCCTCTGCTGGATCGCCTACGCCATCGTGCGCATGGCCGAGGAGGCGCGCGGCGAGGCGGCCATGGCGGCCGGCGTCCTGGCCACCTATCTGACCATCGGGGCCTTGAGCTTCGGTGTTTGGCAGGAATGGTGGCTGGCGCTCGGGGCCCTGGCCTTCATCGCCTGCAACCTGGCCCGCCGCGCCCCGGTCGGTTTTGCAAAGTTTGGGGACAAAAATTCCCTAAACCTGTAGGATGGCGGCTTTCCGTCGCACGATTTTGCCTTTTGTTCGCGGCTAGGTTAAGAGCCGCCCCTTTTTGAAGTCTTAGAGCCCGTCATGACCCAACGTTGGACGCCATCGTCCTGGAGAGCCAAACCCGCCAAGCACCTGCCGACCGATTATCCGGACGCGGGCGCGGTGGAGCGTGTCGAACAGACCTTGCGGCAGATGCCGCCGCTGGTGTTCGCCGGCGAGGCGCGCCGGCTGAAGACCCTGCTGGGCGACGTGGCCGAGGGCCGCGCCTTCCTGCTGCAGGGCGGCGACTGCGCCGAGAGCTTCAAGGAATTCCACGCCGACAACATCCGCGACACCTTCCGGCTGATCCTGCAGATGGCGGTGGTGCTGACCTTCGCCGGCGGCAAGCCGGTGGTGAAGGTCGGCCGCATCGCCGGCCAGTTCGCCAAGCCACGTTCGGAGCCGATCGAGACCATCGGCGGCGTCACCCTGCCGTCCTATCGCGGCGACAACATCAACGGCATGGACTTCACCTCCGAGGAGCGGATCCCCGATCCCGATCGCCTGCTGAAGGCCTACGGCCAGTCGGCGGCGACGCTGAACCTGCTGCGCGCCTTCGCCAACGGCGGTTACGCCGACCTGCACAACATCCACCGCTGGACCCTGGGCTTCGTCGGCGACAGCCCGCAGGGCGCGCGATACCGCGAGCTGTCGGAGAAGATCAGCGAGTCCTTGACCTTCATGGCCGCCATCGGCGTGACGCCGGAAAGCCATCCGGGCCTGCACCAGGTGGAGTTCTTCACCAGCCACGAGGCCCTGCTGCTGGGCTTCGAGGAAGCCATGACCCGCGTCGATTCCACCTCCGGCGACTGGTACGACACCTCGGCCCACCTGCTGTGGATCGGCGAGCGCACCCGTCAGCTGGACGGGGCGCACATCGAATACATGCGCGGCGTCAAGAACCCGATCGGCCTGAAGTGCGGCCCGACCATGGAGGCCGACGACCTGCTGCGGCTGATCGACGTGCTCAACCCGGCCAACGAGCCCGGCCGGTTGACCCTGTACGGCCGCTTCGGGGCCGACAAGATCGCCGACCGCCTGCCGCGGCTGATGCGCGCCACCAAGGCCGCCGGCCGCTCGGTGGTGTGGGCCACCGATCCGATGCACGGCAACACCCTGAAGGCCGCCAACGGCTACAAGACCCGGCCGTTCGATCGGATCCTGGCCGAGGTGCGCGGCTTCATCGAGATCGCCGACGCCGAGGGCGTGCACCCCGGCGGCGTGCACCTGGAGATGACCGGCCAGAACGTCACCGAGTGTCTCGGCGGCGCGCGGGCGGTGGCGGAAGGCGATCTGGGCGACCGCTACCACACCCATTGCGACCCGCGGCTGAACGGCGAGCAGGCGCTGGAGCTGGCCTTCCTGGTCTCCGAGAAGCTGAAGGCCGCGCGCGACGACCAGCGCAGCCTGGCGGCCGGCTGATCCCGCCAAAAACGCCCTAGACTCCTGGGCTTAGCCGAAAGTGTCCGCCGGTCCGGCGGACACTTTCGGCTATCGCCCAGGCGTGCGCGGGTGTAGCCTTCTCGTCTGGGAGGAGGCGGATCGGCGATGACTGGTCCAGACGTCTCGCGACGGCATTTGGCGACGCTGGCGGCGCTGCTCGCCGCCGCGCCCTGGTCGGCCTGGGCCCAGCCGGTCAATGTTCCCGCTCCCGCTCCCGCTCCCGTCCCCAACCCCGTCCTCGTTCCGGATTCCGTTCCCGATCCGGACGCGTTCGACGCGCTGCGGGCGCTGGACGCCGCGCCCCGGCTGACCGTCCAGGTCAAGATCAACGGCCAGGGCCCTTACGCCTTCCTGGTCGACACCGGGGCCAGCGGCTCGGTCATCTCCCGCGAGCTGGTCGACCGGCTGAACCTGACCGCCCACGCCCGCACCACCGTCCACGGCCTGGCCGGAACGCAACTGGCCGACACCGTGATGATCGACAGCGTCCAGGTGGGCCGCCGGACGCGTCGCAATATCCCGATGTCGGTGCTGCCGGGCCGGCCGATCGGCGCCATCGGTTTGCTCGGCCTGGAATGGCTGGGCTCCCAGGGGCTGATCCTGGACTTCGCTCGCAAGCAGATGCGGCTGGGATCGAGCCTGCCGCAGGACGATGGGCGCACGATCAGCGTTCCGGCCCGCACCCGCCGCAACGGCCTGACCCTGATCGACGCCAGCTTCACGGGCGGCAGCTGCCTGGCCTTCGTCGACACCGGATCGTCGATGACCGTCGGCAATCTGGCCCTGTTGGCCGCGGCCCGCCGGGCCAAGGCGGTGAGCGAGGACTGGGTGGACATCGAGCTGATCAGCGCCACCGGCCAGGTCTTCGCCGGACGCCTGGCGGCCTTGAAGACCCTGACCTTGGGCAAGATGATCCTGCGCAACGTGCCGGTCGCCTTCGGCCCCGTGCACACCTTCGACTACTGGGGCATCAGCGCCAAGCCGGCCATCCTGATCGGGGCGGACGTGCTGCGCTCCTTCGACTCCATCGCCCTCGACTTCAACCGCGGCGCCGTGCACTTCCGGTTGCAGGCGCGTTCCTAGGCGTCGCCGGACCAGGCCCTGATCGCCGATTCGACGGATTTGACCAGAACGCCGACGCGCGCGACTCCAGGCCGCGCCATGTCTTGACCCGCCGGGCGGCGCCCTCCAATGGTTGTTTGAACGGAGGGCGTCCATGAGTTTTCAGGCCAAGCTTAAGCGTGAGTGGAAATTCCTCCGGGGGCTGACGCGCACCCTCAAGCGGGTGAAATCCATCACGCCGGACAGCTCGAACCTGATCTGCGACGATCTGGAAGCCGCCGTCGACAAGTGGCGCGACCGGCGGGCGATGACCTTCGAGGGCAAGACCATCAGCTATGGCGAGCTCGACGCCATGGCCAACCGCTACGCCCACTGGGCCAAGGGGCAGGGCATCACCCGCGGCCAGACGGTGGCGCTGTTCATGCCCAATCGCCTGGAATATCTGGCCGTCTGGTACGGCCTGTCCAAGGTCGGGGTGGCCACCGCCCTGATCAACAACCAGCTGGCCGGCCCGGCCCTGGCCCATTGCGTCAACATCTCGGCCGCCGCCCACTGCATCGTCGACGCCGAGACCTCGCGAGCCTTCGAGGGGATCCGGAGCCTGCTCGACCGCCACGTCCATCAGTGGGTGCAGGGGCCGGTGCACGGCGACCAGCGCGACCTGGTCAACGCCCTGAAGAGCTGCAGCCAGCTGCGCCCCGACCGCGAGACGGCGCGCGGCGCCCTGCGGGCCAAGGACACGGCGCTCTACATCTTCACCAGCGGCACCACGGGCATGCCCAAGGCGGCGCGCATCACCCACATGCGGGCCCAGCTCTATATGCGCGGCTTCGCCGGGGCGACCGACGCGCGCGAGAGCGATCGCATCTATGTCGCCTTGCCGCTCTACCACGCCACCGGCGGCCTCTGCGCCTTGGGCGCGGCCCTGCTGAACGGCGGCTCGGTGGTGCTGAAGAAGAAGTTCTCGGCCAGCCAGTTCTGGGACGATGTCGTCGCCGAGACCTGCACGATGTTCGTCTATATCGGCGAGCTGTGCCGCTACCTGGCCAACCATCCCGAGACCCCCAACGAGCGAAATCACAAGATCCGGCTGATCTTCGGCAATGGCCTGCGGCCGGACGTCTGGGACGACATGCTCGACCGCTTCAAGGTCGGCGGGGTGCTGGAGTTCTACGGCGCGACCGAGGGCAATGTCTCGCTGTTCAACTTCGACGGCCGCCGCGGCGCGGTCGGCCGGGCGCCCAGCTATCTGAAGAAGAAGTTCAACATCCGGCTGGTGAAGTTCGACGTCGAGAGCGAAACCCCGATCCGCGGCCCGAGCGGCTTCTGCGTCGAATGCGCGCCGGGCGAGATCGGCGAGATGCTCGGCCACATCTCCACTGACGCCCGCTCCAACTTCACCGGCTACGCCGACAAGGCCGCCACCGAGAAGAAGGTGCTGCACGACGTCTTCCAGAAGGGCGACGCCTGGTTTCGCACCGGCGACCTGATGCGCATGGACGGCGATGGCTACATCTATTTCGTCGACCGCATCGGCGACACCTTCCGCTGGAAGGGCGAGAACGTCGCCACCAGCGAGGTCGCCGAGCGCCTGGCCGGGGTGCCGGGCGTGCGCGAGGCCAATGTCTATGGCGTCAAGGTCGCCGACCTCGACGGCAAGGCCGGCATGGCCGCCCTGGTGGTGGGCCCCGAATTCGACCTCAAGATCCTGACCGAATATGTCGACCGCGAGATCCCGGCCTACGCCCGGCCGCTGTTCGTGCGGCTGCAGCCGGAGATCGAGACCACCGGCACCTTCAAGTACCGCAAGATCGACCTGGTGGAGGATGGCTTCGACCCCACCCGGTTCAAGAACCCGCTGTATTTCCGCGATCCGGCCAAGGGCTATGTGAAGGTCACCAAGGCGGTCCACGCCAAGCTGCTCGATGGCGGCTACAAGATCTAAAAAGTACTTTACATCACAAAGTTGATAGGCGATAACGCGTCATCCCTGACAGGCGCGGAGACCCGCCATGACCGAACCGATGCAGACCCTCCGCGACGACATCGCCTTCATGCGGGCCCTGGCCGAGGAGGGGCGCTCGACCCCGATGCTGGGCGGGGCGATCATCGCCTCGGCCGGCGGCGTTTTCGGCCTCGCCAGCGTGGCGCACTGGGCCTTGGTGGCGGGGATCCTGCGCGCCTCGCCTTGGGCGCTGCCGATGGTCTGGATGGCCGCCTTCGCCGTCTTCATGGCCGTGCTGTTCGCGGTGCAGGCCCGGATGCGCGGCCGGCCGGGGTCACGGTCGCCGGTCAATCGCGCCATCGCCGCCGGCTGGAGCGGGGTGGGCTTCGCCATCTTCGCCATCGCCTTGGCGCTCGGGGTCGCGGCCTGGAGGCTGGGCGACGGCGCGGTGATGGGGCTGTTCCCGTCGGTGATCCTGGCCCTCTACGGCGCCGCCTGGTTCCTGGCCGGCAAGATGACCGGGCGCGGTTGGATGGTCGGGACGGCCCTGGGCGCCTTCGTGTTCTCGGTGGCCATCGCTTTCCTGATCGGCCGGGCCGAGCTGTTCTTGGCCTATGCCGCCGCCCTGTTCCTGCTCGCTGGCCTGCCCGGGGTGATCCTGGTCCGCCAAGAGCCCTCGGATCTGGTCTGAGCCATGGCCGGCTTCGACATCGACCGCATCGACGAGGTCATTCACGGCCGCCTGCGGCTCGGGGTCATGGCCTATCTGTCGGGAGCCGACACGGCCGAGTTCAACGAGCTCAAGGCCAAGCTGCAAGCCACCGACGGCAATCTGTCGGTCCACCTGCGCAAGCTCGAGGACGCCGGCTATGTCGCCATCGACAAGAGCTTCGTCGGCAAGAAGCCCCTGACCCGGGTGCGGCTCACCGACGCCGGCCGCGAGGCCTTCGCCCTCTATCTCGACGCCATCGGCCGGTTGGTCGGCTCGGCCTGACAGGCCGCCGCTATCCGTTGCGCCGCCAAGGGTTCGACGGCATGTTGGCGGCATGACCCGTCGCAAGCCTTTCGTCGCCCTCGCCGCCTTGACCCTGCTGGCCGCCTGTTCGCCCAAGCTGCCCGAGGATGTGGATTCCACCGCCCTCAACGACGCCGTGGGACGGGCGATCGGTAGCGGCTCGACCTGCGTGCTGATCGCCGACCAGGCCGGCCACACCGTCTGGCGCGGCGGCGGCTACATCACCTGCGCCCGCACCCTGCCGACTTGCGGCGGCGCGACCTCGACCGCGCCGGACGTACTGAAGGCCGGGCTCGGCAAGCCGGCCCGCTTCGTCAGTTGCCCCAGCCCGACCGGGGGCGCCAACACCGTCGGCTGGGCCATGGGCCCGGTGCCGACCGCGGCCGGCAAGCCCGACCGCGGCCTCTATTACGTGGCGGTGATGGAGGGCGAACGCGCCTTGCCGGGCCGCGAGGTGCAGGACCGCGTCGAGGCGGCGTTCGCCAAGGCCGGGCTCTAGCGTCCCAGCTCATAGGTGGCGTTGACGTCCACCCGCACCTTCAACTCGCCGGCCGAGACCGGCGTGGAGTCGGCCATCTCCCGCTTGGCCATGGCGTACATCGGCATCGGCGGCGGGGCGGGCGTGTAGCCGCCGCCTTCGCCCAGGCTGACCAGGCGCACGATCTTGTAGCCGGTGGCCCGGGCGTAGAGGTCGGCCTTGGCCTGCAGGGCCTTGACCGCGTCCAGCCGCGCCGCGTCCTCGGCCGCTTGCGGGTTCTGCAGGCCGAAGCTGATCCCGCCGACGGTGTTGGCCCCGGCGGTGACGGTGGCATCGACGGTCTGGCCCAGCCGGGTCAGGTCGCGCACCGAGATCGTCACCTGGTTGCTGGCCTGGTAGCCGGTCAGCCGCGGCGGCTTGTTCTGCTCGTAGACGTACTGCGGATTGATGTTCAGACCCGAGGTCTGGATGTCGCGGTCGGCGACGCCGGCCTTTTTCAAGGCAGCGACCACCTGGTTCATCCGCGCGCCGTTGGCCCTCAGCGCCTCCGCGGCGGAGGGGGCCTCGGTCTGCACGCCCAGCGAGATGGTGGCCATGTCGGGGGCGATCAGGGTTTCGCCGAAGGCCGACAGGTTGAGGGTGGTGGCGCGAAAGGCGGCGTCGGCGACCGTCTGGGCCTGGGCCGGCGCGCCCACCATCAGCAGGGCGAGGGCGGCGGCCGGCGCCAGGACGACGGGGGCGGAACGGCGAAGGGACTTCATGGCGAGGTTCTCCAAGACGGGCGACGGCTGCTCCACCTAGCGTGGCGGCGCGGTGACGGTTCCCTCGTCGCAGACCGCACATGAACCGGAGCTTTAAGCCCCGTGCAGCCCATGCTAATCGGGCCGCTCCCGCGAGCGACGCCATACGCGCCTGGGGGCCTGTAGCTCAATGGTTAGAGCCGACCGCTCATAACGGTCTGGTTGGGGGTTCGAGTCCCTCCAGGCCTACCAAGCGCTCTCCTCGGATGTGACAAATCGCCGTTCTCTCTGGGACGCGCGTCCTGTCGCGGTTCCCGGAGAATCGTGTTCAATCATCGCGTTATAGCCCCGCGCGAGATGCTCCGATGGCCGACGACCTGCCCGCCGATCCCGTGGCCCAGCGCTTCGTGCAGGCCTTCGACGAGAACGTCTGGCAGGACGCGGAGTCGCTGAGCGGCCCCGGCTCGACCCTGGGCTACACCGCCGAACTGCGCGCCACCCTGCCGGCCCTGATCCGGGCCCTGGGCTGCCGCTCGATGCTCGACGCGCCTTGCGGCGACTTCAATTGGATGAAGGCCGTCGACCTGGACGGCGTCGCCTATACCGGCGCCGACATCGTGCCGGCGATGATCGACGGGCTGCAGGCGACCTATCCGCAGCACCGGTTCATGACCTTGGACATCACCAAGGATCCGCTGCCCAAGGCCGATTTCGTGATGATCCGCGATGTGCTGTTCCACCTGTCGAACCAGGACATCGTTCGAGTGCTGCAGAACTTCGTCACCTCGGGCAGCGAGTGGCTGGCCACCTCGCACGCCTTCCAGGTCACCGAGATGGTCGACGTGCCCAGCGATCCGACCACCTTCCGGCCGGTGAACCTGACGACGACGCCCTTCCACTTCGCGCCGCCCGACTATGTGCTGAAGGACTACGCGCCCGGCTTCATCCATCGCTGGATGGGTGTCTGGAACCGCTCCTGGATCGCCGCGCGGTTCGACCTCTAGGACCTTTCCCGTCGTCCTGGCCGGGATCGACGCCGTCTCTCAAGCGTTGCAGTGGCGTGCGCCCAAGGGTGCGCCGTGCAACACCAGGAGACCGTCCCATGAAGATCGTCACGCCCGCGCCCGGAGCCCTGGTTCTGATCGCCTGTCTGGGCCTGGCGACCGCGACCGGCGCCCACGCCCAACCCAAGCCTCAGCCGCAACCGGCGACGCCTCCGCCGGCGGCCGATCCCTCGCGCACCGAGCAGTTCCAGAAGGGGGCCAGCCAGATGGCGGTGTCGCCGCTGCGGGACATGAATATCTGGCGCGACAAGATCCCGCCGGTCCTCATCGAGGCCAGCGAGAGGCCCTACGAACTGCCGAGAAAAGCGACCTGCCGCGCCCTCGCCGCCGAGGTCCTTGGCCTGGACGAGGCCCTGGGGCCCGATGTCGACATGCCGTCGGCGCCGGGCGCCGACGGCATGTCGTTCGGCAGCGTCGCCCAGACCCTGGCCCAGGGCCTGATCCCGATGCGGACCTGGATCCGCAAACTCAGCGGGGCCGAGAAGAACGACGCCGCCGTCCGCCAAGCCATCGCCAGCGGCCAGATCCGTCGCGGCTTTCTCAAGGGCGTGGGGCTGCAGAAGGGCTGCAAGTCGCCGGCCGCGCCGGCCAAGTCGGCCCAGGCCAAACCCGGCCCCAAGGCGCCGGCGGCGGCTAAGGCAGCGAAGCCAGCCAGGTGATCACCTCGGACTGTAGCTGGACGCGCTTGCCGTTCCAGCTGTGATCGGTGGCGGCGTGCACCATCGCCACCCTGGTCCCGCCCTGGGCGCGGACGGCGGACGCCAGGGCGTCGGTCTCCGGGGCCAGGCCGTCCTCGGCGCTGAGCACCAACAACGGCCGGTCGGCCAGGCCCGGGGCCGCGGCCAGCAGGCTGAAGGCGGCGGCATGGGCGGCGACCTCGTCGCTCATGCTCTTGGCGGTGACGCCGGCCAGGGTCTCCATATTGTCGGCCATCATCGCCTCGCGGTCCTTGGTCGGCATCTTGGCCGAGGCGCCCATGTCGGCGGCCGAGATCAGCACGGTGGCCCGCACGCCCTTGTCGCGCGCGCCGGTCAGGGCGGCGGCCCAGCCGCCCATGCTGTGGCCGGCCACCACGATCCGCCCAGGGTCGACCTGCAAGGCCTGGGCGTTGGCCGGGTCGCGCAAATAAGCCAGCACCGCGGCGGCGTCGTCGAGGGCGCCGGCGAAGCGGAAGTCGCCCGGGCTGCCCCAGGAGCCGCGGTAGTTGAAGGTCACCACCGTCCAGCCGGCGCGGCGCACGGCCTGGGCCAGGTCGAGGTTCTTCTCGTTGCCCGGCAGGCCGTGCATCAGCACCAGGGTCGGGTGCGGTCCGGGGCCGGCGGCGACATAGGCCAGGCCGTTGATCCTCACGTCGCCGCTGGGGATGTGCAGCACCTGCGAGCGGGCCGGATGGGCGGCGTCGGCCGGCGGGTCGGTATAGACCGCCGGCGGGGTCGGCGGACCGGCGGCCATGGCCGGGGCGGCGGTCAGCAGGGCCGCGGCCAGGGCGGCGAGGATCGGGTGTCGCATGGGTCATCCTTCGTTGGCGGACGAAGCCTAGACACAAGGTTTAGCCAAGCTCCAGATTTCTTGGCGCCGAAAGCCGTCCCGGGGGCTTTTCCAGGCGCGGCGGATACCCTATTTGAGCGCCGCTGCGCGCGGAACGCGCGGCCTTTCGTTGACCCTCCTCAAGATCCAGAATGAAGCCCAAGAACACCACCTTCTCCGACCGCCTGTCCGCCGCCGCCGAGGCCAAGCAGGCCATGCTGGCCAAGTTCAAGCCCAAGCCCATGATCGCCGCCCCCGAGCCGATCGATCGCGAGGCCGAACGCGCGGCCCGCCTCGAGGCCGTTCGCGTCGCCCGCGCCGCCGAGCGGGAAGCGGCCCGCGCCGCCCAGGCCGCCGCCGGGGAAGCCGCCCGGCAGGCCGCCCTCGAGGCCGAGCAGGCCGTGCTGGCCGTTCGCCGCGAGGAGCGCAAGGAGCGCAAGGCTGGCGAGAAGGCCAGCGCCCAGGCCAAACGCCAGGAACGCCTGGCCGCCTACGGCAAGCTCAGCGTCGGCTAGAGAGCGCTCGCTTCGCGCAAGCAAATCTTTGACCTCCGTTTTCCCGGCGAAGGCCGGGGTCCAGATTCAGCCTGAGTTCTCGTGGGTTTCATCTGGGCCCCGGCCTTCGCCGGGGAGACGGGGATGAGGTGGCGGGTCAGACCAACGGCTTCAGCGATTCCAGCACGGTGGGGATCAGCTCCGACACCGTCGGGTGGATGTGCACCGTCCGCTGCAGGGTGGCGTAGGGGGCCTTGGCCGACATGATGTCGATCAGGCCGTGGATCGCCTCGTCGCCGCCGGTCCCGAGGATCGAGGCCCCGAGGATCTGGCGGCTGTCGGCGTCGACCAGCACCTTCATGAAGCC